>CBDTYC010000044.1:0-13071 GCA_965364495.1 uncultured Yoonia sp.
CTGATTGATCCTTTTGGCCGACGCGTCGCAGTCCGTGCACCCTTCTGTCGATCATGTCGTCCCTGTTGCTCGGTCGCAGCGGCTGTCAAAAGCGATATTGACCAAGATCAATAAAGATTTCCTTGCTTACTGTAGGCTCCTTTGCAGCGAACGGCGTTCTGAGTGTGTCGTTGCGCATAACAAAGGAGACAAACATGTCTGGCAACGTTGGAAGTATGGACCGTCTACTGCGACTTGTGATTGGTGCAGCACTTATTATGGCACCTTTGATCGGTTTTATGGGCTTGGGCGCAAATGCGGTCATCGCGTATGGGATGATTGCCGTTGGCGGCATTCTTGTTCTGACATCTATATTCGGAACTTGTCCGATCTACAGCTTGCTGGGGATCAAGACGAAATCCTAAGGGCCAAAGACGGTATCGAGAACGCGCAGAACGAGAATCCAGAGCGCCAAGCTGATGCTTGGCACTCTGTTAATCGGTCACATGTGGAAGTGAGGCGATCCTAGTGAGACAGGAGGACTGCCACGTCCTGTTGTTTGATCATGGATTGCGTCGTTCCGCCAAATATCCGCTCTTGCCAGTGGCTGCGGCCATATGCGCCCATAACAACAAGGTCGGCGGTGCGTTCCTGCGCGCGCTCCAGAATGGCATCAGACACCGATTTGCGACCTGTGGCATATTCCTGCACTGTCACCTGACAGCCGTGATGGCTTAGCCAGACGGCCAGATCAGCTCCGGGGCTTTCGCCGTCACCCCATTTTGACGGGTCCGCATCGAACATGCCAATCGTGACCTCTTTTGCAGACTTCAGCATCGGAAGGGCGGCACGCACTGCGCGTGCAGCAGGCAAGCTGTTGTTCCATGCAATCAGGACATTATCGGGGGCCAATGCTTTGCCGTCTGGTTTGATGTTGAACATGACGGGGCCGGGGGCTTCGAACAAAAGCCCGTACACGACGTTGTCAAAGGCGACGTCATCACTGCGCAGACTGTCTTGCACGACACTGATATCGGCAAAGAGGGCCCGTTTTGCCACGTGGTCGTGCATTGCAGTGGGTTCAATGCAGATTGTTCCAACCTCGCCGGTAAGGCCTTGTTGTTTCAAATATTCCCGTGTCTCGCCCTGCGTGATGCCCAGCTTTTCTGACATTGCGTTGCGTTCGCCCAGCCAGCCCTCGGGGATAATCGGAATGGCGTAGGGTGCTGCACCGATGGAGGGGACCATGATCGGGACCGGCCCGAGGTGCAGTACACTCAGCCGCCCCTGGTTGGTCTGCGCCGCCTCTGCCAAGGGGGCAAGGTCGGCATGTGTGCCGTCGGGGCCTTGCAGGGCGAGTAATGTGAATTTTTTCATCGCGAACCTCTGGTTGATGCTGGTTCAGCCTAAGTCCTGCGCTCGCAATTCATATTGAGATAGATCAAGTGGTGGCGATGCCGTTTGGTGATCTTGGCTGTTGCAAAACGAGAGCGCCAATCGCTGGGACTTATGCATCGCAGTGCGTCGCGCACGCGAAGCGATCAGCTTGACACAGGCGGCGTGCGCTCTTTGACTGGAACGCATGACCTGTTTCTTCATGGCTGACTTATCAGCGACAAGGTATTTTACAACCAGATGACCAAAGTTGTCCCGGAAAAGCAAAAACTGCGGCGTGCTTTGAATGCGCCTTTGCTGACACTCTACGGTCTTGGCGTCACTGTCGGTGCCGGGATTTACGTCCTTGTGGGCGCAACGGCATCGCAGGCTGGCCCTTATGCGCCTGCCGCCTTTCTGGTTGCTGCAATCGTCGTGGCCTTTACTGCGTTTTCATACGCTGAGCTTTCGACCCGCTATCCTGTGAGTGCCGGCGAAGCGGCCTATGTCGACGCAGGTTTTGGTGCAAGGTGGCTGACCGCCGGAGTGGGCCTGACGGTTGCCGCATCAGGGGTCATTTCCGCGGCTGCCGTGTCGATTGGTGCTGCGTCTTACCTTGAACCGCTGATCGGCATATCGCGACAGGTCCTCACTATCGGTGTCGTCGTCGTTATTGCCTTGGTAGCACTTTGGGGGATCACCCAGTCCGTCACCGTGGCTGCGGTGATCACGGTGATCGAAATTTCGGGCTTGGCATTCGTGATCTATTGGGGCTTTGGTGTTGCAGATGCTGCGGGCACGGACCTTGTTGACATGATCCCGCCTTTGACCGGATCACATTGGACAGGGATCGGGATGGCGTCACTTCTGGCCTTTTTCGCATTCATCGGTTTCGAGGACATGGCCAATGTAGCGGAAGAGGTCAAAGACCCGACACGCACGATGCCCAAAGCAATTATTTGGACGCTTGTCCTTGCGACTGTCATGTATGTTGGTACCACATCTGCGGTCCTTTTCGCGGTTCCAATGGACCGACTGGTGGTTTCATCGGCGCCGCTTGCGCTGGTTTTTGACGGTGCCTCGGCGCGGGTCCAGCAAGGGTTCGGGCTGGTCGCTGTTGTTGCGACAGTGAACGGGGTCCTGATCCAGATGATCATGGCGTCACGCGTGCTCTATGGTTTGGCGGATCGCGGGCATTTGCCTGCGGTTCTTGCGACTGTTTCGCCGCGGACACAAACCCCCGCTGTTGCCGTCCTTTGCGTTGCTGGTGTGATCATGGTGTTGACCCAGACCTTGCCCATCGAGGCGCTGGCTGAAAAGACATCGCAGATTGTTCTGGGCGTTTTCGCACTGGTCAACGTGGCGCTGATCCGCATCAAGCGACACGCGCCACCGGTAGGTACATATTTCAAAGTACCTGTCGCCGTGCCCTATCTGGGGCTTGTGACCAGTGTCGCGCTATTTGCGACCAGCTTTCTTTAGGCGGTTCGCGCCAGAATCCATGCAACCGCCTCTGGCAGCAGTCCGTCAAGCAAGCGTTGGAACGCGCGCGCAATCATGTCCGCCTGATCGTTGGCCACCGGCATTGAGGCCGCAAAGCGCCGCGTTCCCAAAACCCGCTGGTCACGGTCACGCAATACGGTCAGATCGCAGGACACGCGGACCTGAAATGCCCCATCTGGTTGCTGTTCGACGCCAAAGGCATCGATCCGTGTCAACAACACGGTGTCCGGAACCGGCCCCGCGCCTTGCAGCCCGACAAACCCCAGGCCGCCGCTTGCTGCAAGCGACTGGATCAAGACAGATTGTACCATCTGCGGGACCTCGTCAGACCAGCGGGCATCGGGCAGGTAGGTGACAGACAGCGGGTCTTGTTTGATCAGTATCCGGTCTGTGGCGATCGCTGCTGGCGCTGTTGGTTCAAGCACAAGCAACGTGCGTGACGACCGCGCGCCACCCGCCGTGACAGCGACGGGCTGCAATTCGTAGGTGTCGCGCGGCAAAGCCGCTTGGTTCAGCGCATTTAGCGCGGTACATCCCGGCAGTCCAAGCGAGCCAAGCACAAAAATGCGGCGTGTCAGGGTCATTTCATTACCTCCGGTATTCAGGAACGCGGTTGTCGAGGATAAACCCCGAGGGGTTCTGGCTGATGCGTCGCGCCAGATCATTCAGCGTACGGATCAGACTACGTGCCTCGCCACCCAACAGACTGAAGTCGCGCAATCCCGGTGCCACTGTGGCAATAGCGCGGCGCGCCTCGGCCACGCCTGCGCGTAGGTCTGTCATGATGACGGGGACATCAACCGTGACTGCCGCAACCGTATCAGCCATTGCCGTCAGGGCCTCGCGCGCTTCCGATAGGGCAGGGCCAAGATCGGTCGCCATCAAACTGTCGGCGTGTGCAAAGGCTTGATCGGCGCTGACAAGCGCACCGTCTGCATTTTCAAGTGTTGTGCGAAGATTGTCAGCCAAAGGCGCGATGTCGTTCTCAATCAGGTTTTTGAGTGTCGCAATCGCTTCGGTTGCCTGTGCGATAGCAGGGTCTAGCGCATCAATTGCAGCATCGGCATTCTCGAAAGTCTCGGTCATTGTCGCAAATGACGTATCAGCGGCAGTCAGGGTCGATTGCGTTGCAGCACCAACACCTTCGAATTCGGCAACAAATGCCGTTACCTGATCGGTTGCGGTCCGGAGCGTCTCCGAGATATCTGAAAAATCCGTCAAAGCACGATCAAGCCCCGATGTTGCATTGTCCACATTCTGCAAAATGCTGCGCACGTAGTCCTGATTTTCTGCGCCCGTCAGTTGTTCAAGCTGTCTGATGATGGTCGATGCGTCCTCGAGCAGGTCAGGGGCGCTGCTGACCAGCGATTGAAATGATGACTGGCGGGACGCGATGATCGGCGGTCCATCGGCCTCTGGCGTCAAAAGCGCCGAACCCGGCGATCCGCCTGATAACGCGATATATGCCACGCCAGTCACCCCTTGGGATTCGAGCTGTGCCACGGTGTCGATTGCGACAGGTGTATTTGCGTCGATCTCGATCGCGACATAAACCTTGCTGGGGTCTTTTTCCCAGATCCGAATACCCACAACGCGGCCAACGCCAACGCCGTTGAACAAAACATCAGCCGACTGGTCAAGGCCCGAGACGTTATCAAAAAGAACGCCATACTGGGCGTACTGCCGGTCAATCTGGACGCTGGCAAGCCAGAGGAAAAAGCCCAAGCCGCCCAATATGCCAAGCAAGGTGAACGCACCGATAATGATAAAGTTCGCACGTGTTTCCATTAACTTGCTTCCTTTTGTGCAAGGGCTGCACGGGCGCGTGGGCCTTTGAAATAGGCTTGCACCCAAGGGTGATCGACGTCTTGCATTTGTGCCATGGTCCCGGTGGCCAGAACGCGCCCTTCGGCCAGCACTGCAATCCTGTCACAAATCGCGTGCAGACTATCAAGGTCATGCGTTACCAGGAACACAGTGAGCCCCAAGGCGCGGCGCAATTGGGCGGTTAACGTATCAAAGGCCGCAGCGCCAATCGGATCAAGTCCCGCTGTCGGTTCATCCAGAAAAACGATTTCAGGGTCGAGCGCGATAGCGCGCGCAAAGCCCGCCCGTTTGCGCATGCCGCCCGACAATTCTGACGGCATTTTCTGGAGGGCGTTTTCCGGCAAGCCGACCATCCGGACCTTGATTGCAGCAAGGGCTGCACGTGTCTCGGGCGACAGGTCGATTTGTTCACGCATCGGGGCTTCGACGTTTTGTTGTACGTTCAGCGATGAAAACAGCGCGCCGTCCTGAAACATCACGCCCCAGCGTTTGCGCAAACGCCGGTATTCTTCGGCACTGGTGTCACGCACGTTTTCGCCAAAGACAGTGATTTGCCCCGCAGCGGGTTTCAGCAGACCGACAACGGCATGCAGCAACACCGACTTTCCTGTGCCGGACCCGCCGACAATCCCGATAATCTCGCCGCGCTGCACGTCCAGATCCAGACCGTCGTGAACGGTATGCTTGCCAAAGCGGGTGACAAGGCCACGAACGCTGATGATGGGATCATCCACGCGCTACACTCCTATGATCGCGAAAAAGATTGAAAACATTGCGTCTGCCGTGATGACCAGAAAGATCGACAGGACAACCGAAGTCGACGTCAGATGCCCCAGAGATTCCGCGTTTCCCTTGACCTGCATGCCCTCAAAACAACCGACAATCCCGATGATCAATGCAAAAAACGGGGCCTTGAGCATCCCGACGCCAAGGTGCCAGACACCAGTGTTGCTGGCCAGACGTGACTGGAACACGCCCGGCGAGACGCCAAGTTCGATCCAGGACATCAATGCGCCACCGACAAGACCTGCAAGGTTTGCAATCACCCCCAGCACAGGCAACATCACAATCAAAGCCAAGACACGCGGGACGACCAGAACCTCGACCGGATCAAGGCCCAGCGTGCGCATGGCGTCGATTTCCTCGCGCATTTTCATTGACCCGATGGCCGCGGTAAAGGCCGATCCGGAACGGCCCGCAACGATAATGGCCGTCAACAGAATGCCCAGTTCGCGCAAAATAGAGATCGCAATCAGATCGACGACAAACACTTCGGCCCCGAACTGGCGCAACTGGGCCGCGCCTTGGAAGGCCAGAACAACACCAATCAAAAACGCCATGAGCGACACAATCGGCACCGCATTCAGTCCGACCTGTTGCATGTGATGGACAATGGCCGTCCATCTGATCCGTCGCGGGTTCGCCACAAGTCCAAACATCGTCGCCACGACCTGTCCGAGAAACCCGATCAAAGCGAGGGCTTTTTGCACAAAAGAAAGCGCAAGGCGCCCGATCGCCTCGAGCCTGTCCGCAAATGTCATGCGACGTGGTTTTTTGTCGTCCGACTTTGGCATATTCTGCCTGACCGTTTCGATCAGGTCGGTCTGCATCTGGCTTGCGCCCGCAATGACGGGCGACAGCCCCGCACTTTGCAGTCGCTGTTCCAGCGAGACGACAAACCATGCTCCGGCCGTGTCCAGGTGCTGCACACGTCCAAGATCAATCGTGTTGGCGTCCCCAGTGGACAAGTTCAGCTTTTCGATCGTGCCAATCAACATATCGCCTTCAAGCACAAACACGCCGTCGATGACGGAAGCCGTTGCGCTGGTGACGTTGGTTGTCGGATGGTTTGAAATCGTTGTCATGTTCAATGCATAGCCTTTGCGCGTGCAGTGTGACTTGATCAAGGTCAACCTTTTGATGACCTCGGGTGGCCAGAGACCTGCGCGCCGCTATCTCTTATCCCACATGGGCGCGTGTGGATGGTCAAGAGATATGCATCACTTCACCCGAGATTGCCGCAGTGCAGCAAAGGTGCAGGAAAAAAAATACGAAGTTGCGAGAATCCAAGCAATCGAAGGGTATTTAAGCCTCTTTGCGCCTACGAAAGGAAAAGCCTGACATGAAGTGCCATACCTAGATCGTCCAATTTATGTGCGGAGTGTCAAAAATTGGGCAACTTATTGTGCGCTTCGCTCCCTGCGACATTCTGCGGACTTCAGAGGCTTGCGCATCATGTCACAATCCCGTCCCGTTGGCCGTGCTTGCTAAGAGCTTAACGCCGCGCGAAGGGTCATCCTGGTAGATTATCCCCCTCACGCGACAACAACATCACTGTTGCGGGTCCAACCTATGAGGTCGGCTTGCTGTTGGGAAGAGAGTTTGTCTCGTTCCGGCGACCCGCAGCCACAATGGGGACGACCTTTAATGACTATTAAAACCTCTGCACTTGCATTGACTGCCTTGCTGGGCACCACCGCGATGGCCTCTGCTGAATGCGCAGATCCGATCAAGGTGGGTGTGCTGCATTCACTGTCCGGCACAATGGCGATTTCCGAGACGACGTTGAAAGACACTATGGAATTGCTGATCGAAAACCAGAACGCGGCAGGCGGTCTTTTGGACTGCCAGATCGAAGTTGTGGTCGTTGATCCTGCATCCGATTGGCCGTTGTTTGCTGAAAAGGCGCGCGAATTGCTGACCGTCAGCGAAGTTGACGTCATTTTTGGAAGCTGGACATCGGTTAGCCGCAAATCCGCGCTGCCTGTGCTCGAAGAACTTAACGGTTTGATGTTCTATCCTGTGCAGTATGAGGGCGAAGAAAGCTCCAAGAACGTGTTCTACACTGGCGCTGCGCCAAACCAGCAGGCGATCCCTGCGACCGATTATTTCCTAGAAGAACTGGGCGTCGAGAAATTCGCGTTGCTTGGGACAGATTATGTCTATCCACGCACAACGAACAACATTCTGGAAAGCTACCTGCAATCCAAGGGCATTGCCGCCGATGATATCTTTGTAAACTACACGCCGTTTGGTCACTCTGACTGGGCGACGATTGTGGCTGACGTTGTGGCACTTGGTGCCGATGGCAAGCAGGTTGGCGTCATCTCGACGATCAACGGGGACGCAAATATCGGTTTCTACAAAGAACTTGCTGCTGCCGGAATTTCCGCTGACGACATTCCGGTCGTTGCGTTTTCTGTGGGCGAGGAAGAGCTGTCCGGTCTGGATACATCCAACCTTGTCGGTCACTTGGCTGCGTGGAACTATTTCCAGTCCGCGGACTCCGATCTTAATGACGAATGGGTCGCGGCCTGGAAGGCCAAAATGGGCGAAGAACGCGTGACCAATGACCCGATGGAGGCGCATTTCATCGGCTTCAACATGTGGGTAAATGCGGTCACCGAAGCGGGCACTACAGATGTCGATGCGGTCCGCACTGCGATGTATGGTCAAGAGTTCCCGAACCTGACCGGTGGTACTGCTGTGATGCTGCCGAACCATCACCTTGCCAAGCCTGTTCTGATTGGTGAAATCACCGCAGATGGTCAATTCGACATCGTCAGCCAGACAACTGAAGTACCCGGCGATGCATGGACAGACTTCTTGCCTGAATCGGCTGTTCTGACCTCTGACTGGGAAACATTGGGTTGCGGGATGTACAACACCGAAACCGAGACCTGCGTTCAGTTGACCTCGAACTACTAAACCAAACCGGCATGGGGCGCCTGCAAAGGCGTCCCGTACCCAATGCCAAACAGATCGGCCTGAATTCACATGTCTCGACTGCTTTCCTTGGCCCTTGCGCTGTGGCTTGTCTTTCCCGCCATAGCCAGCGCACAAACCCTGCAAGATATTCTTCAGACCCACCAAGACGAGGTTCTCAGCCCCGGACGCAACACCGTCAGTGTTGTGTTGGATGATCTGGTCGCCAGCGGTTTACCCCAAGCCCTGCCTTTCCTGGAGGCATGGCGGGACCGCGAAATCGTTCAGCGTAGCAGTGACGGGTTGTTTTTTCGGATAGCAGAGGACGGTGCAACCGTAACCCTGCAAGACCTTGATACGGGAAGCACTTTTGAAGCTGCTGCAGCTGCCGATTTGACCGAAGCCCGCCCGAACGGCGGTGTGCGCCGCGCGATTGGTGACGCTTTGGTCCAGTTCCAACTGTCAGACCCCGATATTACGAAACGCCAAGCTGCCGTTGACGCAATTGCTCGCAGCATGGATGCCAGTCAGCTTGCCCCATTGCAGGCCTCAATTGATGGCGATCCTGATCCTGTTCTCAAGCAGACCAAGGCGCGTCTTGCAGGTATGCTGAAGGCGCTTTTTGCTGACGCACAAGAGACGCGGGTCGATGCAATCACAGACATGGCAGGGGATCTCTCGGTCGATGTTCGCGCGGTGTTGAACACGGTCCTCGCGACGACTGCGCAGGTGGCCATCACGCCGCCAGAAGGGACCAATATAGCCAAGGTTCTCGAGATCGGGATCGATCTGACACCTGCAGAGGCCTACGACCGCCTTGTTGCCGCCGGCCTTGCGCCGGCCTTGATCTCGAAATCCCAAATACGTGATGCGTTGGTGGCCAATATCGACGGCGCAATGGTGGGGGGCGTGTCTGTCGCGACCCTTGACAACGATGCCGGTCGCGCCACTGCTTATGACAGATTGGCGGATGCGGGGATTGTGCCGTCGCGCGTCACGGACGAGGCGCAGCTTGCCGCGATCACGTCGCATACGTTCTATCTGGAATATGCCGAAGCGGACCCCGTCGTAACCGACGCCGCCAAAAAGGCGTTGACCGCGATTGAAACCAAAGTTGCCTTAAGTCAGGGCCTTGATCTTGGCCTCGACGCGCTGTCGCTCGCCTCGATCTATTTTCTGGCCGCGATTGGCCTTGCGATCACTTTTGGCGTCATGGGCGTCATCAACATGGCGCATGGAGAGTTCATCATGATGGGGGCCTATACCGGTTTTGTCGTGCAACAGTTCGTGCCGGATTACACGTTGTCTATTATCATTGCGCTGCCGTTGGCCTTTGCGATTACTTTCGGGGCAGGGGTCGCGATGGAGCGTCTTGTGATCCGCCATCTATATCACCGACCGCTTGAAACCCTGCTGGCGACGTTTGGTATTTCCATTGCTTTGCAGCAATTGGCCAAGAACATCTTTGGCACTCAGGCGCGCCCGCTGACCTCGCCTGCTTGGCTTGATGGTGCGCTTGTGTTCAACGATGTGGTCGCGATCAGCTATATCCGGATTGCGATCTTCGTGCTGGCCCTGATGTTTCTTGTGCTGATCCTTTACGTACTCAAGCGGACAAGGCTGGGCCTCGAGGTCCGTGCCGTGACCCAGAATCCGGGCATGGCCGCATCGATGGGGATCAACCCGGACCGGATCAATATGCTGACCTTCGGGTTGGGGTCCGGCATTGCGGGTATCGCGGGTGTCGCAATCGGACTTTATGCCAAAGTCACGTCAGAGATGGGTGCCGATTATATCGTCCAAAGCTTTATGACGGTGGTTGTTGGCGGTGTCGGCAATGTCTGGGGGACGCTCGCGGGGGCGTCGCTGATCGGGTTCCTGCAAAAGGGGATCGAGTGGTTGAACCCATCCAATACCCTGGCCGCACAGACCTACATGATCTTGTTTATCATTCTTTTCATTCAATTCCGGCCAAAGGGTATTGTCGCCCTCAAGGGTCGGGCCGCAGCGGATTAAACCATGAACCGTAGCTTTCTTGCGCAAAACCCATCCGTCCTTTGGTTTGTCTCGCTGCTTGCCGTGTTTACTGTGGCAGTCACCTTGATGTCCGAAGTCACAGGGGTCGATCTGATCTCAACCTCTTTTGTGAAAACACTGGGCAAGACGCTTTGCTTGTGCCTTGTGGCTATCGCGATGGACGTTGTCTGGGGCTACTGTGGCATCCTTTCACTGGGACATTTCGCGTTCTTCGGGATTGGCGGTTATGCAATCGGGATGTGGTTGATGTACGCGCGCACCGAAGGGATTGTGATCGAAAGTCTTGCCAATCAGCCTCTGCCATCAACACCGGCAGAGATATCCGATGCGATCGGCAATCAGATTTTCGGCGTCGTGGGAAGTTCGGAATTTCCCTGGATTTGGGCGTTTGCCGACAATCTGCTCTTGCAGCTTTTGATGGTTGTGCTTGTGCCGGGCCTGCTTGCATTGGTCTTTGGCTGGCTTGCTTTCCGGTCGCGTGTCACCGGTGTCTATCTGTCGATCCTGACGCAGGCGATGACGCTCGCGCTGGCGCTTTATCTGTTTCAGAACGACAGCGGTCTGCGCGGAAACAACGGTCTTTCGGGGCTGCAAAATATCCCCGGCGCAGAGGACGTGTCACAGGCCACACTCTCGATCATCTTTTTTGTGGCATCTGCGGTGGCACTTGCGGCCGGTTACGTTTTCTTTGCTTGGGTGGTTTCCGGCAAAATGGGTAGCGTCGTCAAAGGCATCCGCGACAACGAGGCCCGGGTCCGGTTTCTGGGCTACCACGTGGAAAGCTATAAGCTGTTTATTTTCACAATCACGGCTGTCGTCGCTGGCATCGCGGGCGCGCTTTATTACCCCCAAGCGGGTATCATCAATCCGGGCGAAATCGCCCCCATTGCGTCGATCTATCTCGCGGTCTGGGTCGCCATTGGCGGACGGGGCAGGCTTTATGGCGCGGTGATCGGCGCGGCGTTTGTGTCGCTGCTGTCAAGCTGGTTCACCGGTGGTGGCGCCCCCGATATCAATCTGGGCTTCTATGTTATCCAATGGACAGACTGGTGGCTTGTGTTGCTTGGCCTTTCGTTCGTGACCGTAACCCTGTTCTTTCCCAAGGGCATCGGCGGCCTCTTTGACCTGCTGGTAAGGAAACAGTCATGAGTATGCTTTTGGAAGTCTCTGGTGTGACAGTCACGTTTGACGGATTTCGCGCGATCAATAACCTGTCGATCAATTTCGCCAAGACAGAACTGCGGGCGATCATTGGCCCGAACGGCGCAGGTAAAACAACCTTTATGGATATCGTCACCGGCAAGACCAAACCGGACGAGGGGCGCGTTGTCTGGGGTGACAAGAATATCTCTTTGCTCGGCATGTCCGAAAGCGAGATCGCGATGGAAGGGATCGGTCGCAAGTTCCAAAAGCCCACTGTGTTCGAAGCGCAAACCGTGCGGCAGAACCTAGCGATGGCACTGAAAACGCCGCGCGGCCCTTTCGCCGTTCTTATGCACAAAAAGACCAAGCCGAATGCGGCACGGATCGAAGCCGTGGCTGACCAGATCGGTCTTTCTGACAGTCTGACCCGCGTCGCTGGCGAGTTGAGCCATGGTCAGAAGCAATGGCTAGAGATCGGAATGCTGCTGGCCCAAGAACCCCGTCTGATGCTGGTCGACGAACCTGCTGCCGGAATGACACCTGAAGAGCGTGAAAAGACGACGCAGATACTCAAGCAGGCGGCCAAGTCCTGTGCGGTCGTGGTCGTCGAACACGACATGGAATTCGTGCGCAGGCTTGCCTGTAAAGTGACGGTTCTGCATGAAGGTGCGGTCTTGGCCGAAGGCAGTCTTGATCACGTGACGGCAAATCAGACGGTCATTGATGTATATCTGGGGCGTGCCCATGCTTGATGTTCGCAATATCGACCTCAAATATGGTCAAAGCCAGATCTTGTTTGATATGTCGCTCAAGGCGCAGGCGGGCAGGATCACGGCCGTGATGGGTAACAACGGGGTCGGAAAGACCAGCCTTCTCAAGGCTATGTCGGGGCGGCATCCGATCACGGCGGGCAGTGTTACGGTTGATGATTATCCAGTCATTCTTTCCTCGGCCTATCATGCGGCCCGTGCTGGCATCGCTTATGTGCCGCAAGGGCGCGAAGTTTTTCCGATGATGACGGTGATAGAAAACCTTGAAACGGGATTTGCCTGTTTGCCCAAGGCTGATCATGCGATTCCAGATTTCATCTTCACCCTGTTTCCCGTTCTAAAGGATATGCAGTCGCGTCGTGGAGGGGATTTGTCAGGCGGCCAGCAGCAACGGGTTGCCATTGCGCGAGCGCTCATTACACGGCCCAAGGTCCTGCTACTGGATGAACCGACCGAAGGCATCCAACCCAATGGGATCCAGCAAATCGGTGACGCGCTTGAAACGCTAAAGGAACAAGGCGGTATGGCGATTGTTCTGGTCGAACAAAACGCGGATTTCGCCTATCGGATCGCTGATACGTTCACGGTCGTGTCGCAAGGGCGCGTGAAGCGTCAGGCCGACAAAGCTGACTACACCAAAGACGCATTGATGGCCGATCTCGCCCTGTAAGCCGCGAATTCACATTGGCAAAAGGACGGGCTACGCTTTGGTGCAAACAAGGCGGCAGGCGGG
>CBDTYC010000045.1:0-13047 GCA_965364495.1 uncultured Yoonia sp.
GGGTTTGCGTCGAGGACCGCGGCCATTGCATCCGCGAAGGCGACATTGCGGGCCCGTTGGGACGGTTAGAGACCGATTTTCCCGACCTTTCTGTCGGCTCGTACCCGTTCCAGAAGGACGGTCGTTACGGATCCAATATCGTGGTCAGAGGGGCAGACGCGAGGCAACTGGATCATGCGATGACCGTACTTGCAGCCGTCTTTGATCAATGACGCTTCCCGATGCGAAGACACTCTATGCGGTGATCGACGCCACTTGGCCTGCCGCTGCAAAACAGGCGGTCGGGCCTTGGACAATCCGGATCGGTCATGGTGGTGGCAGCAGGGTAAGTGCTGCTACGGCGGAAATGCCGGCAAGCGATAGCGATATCGATCAGGCCCAGCAAGCGATGCAAGAAGCGGGACAAACACCACTTTTCATGATTCGCGACGTTGATATGCAGCTTGACCGTGACCTAGCTGCGCGAGGATATGTGATCAAAGATCCTGTGAACATGTATGCTGCGCCTGTTGCACTGATCGCCGCAAATCGGCCCCCGCCCGTGACATCGTTCGAGGTTTGGCCACCGCTCGCCGCGCAAACAGAGGTCTGGGCCGCTGGCGGTATTGGCCAAGGGCAGCTTGATGTTATGGACCGCGCACGGCACCCGAAAACGACATTGCTGGGCCGAGTGAACGACAAACCCGCAGGAACCGGATTTGTGGGGATAGCCGCGGATTGCGCGATGATTCACGCGCTTGAAATTGCTGTCGACTTTCGCCGCCGCGGCCTCGCCCGCCACCTGACGCAAGCGGCGGCATTCTGGGCGCAAAAACAAGGTGCGGACTATCTGACGTTGGTAACAACTCAGGCGAATGACGGGGCAAATGCGCTCTACTCTTCCCTCGGGATGACGCTTGTGGGACAGTACCATTATCGGACCTTGCCGGAGTGAACCTTTGACTGAGAAACCAACTGCTCTTGATCTGCCGATGGTCGATCCGTTGCCAGAAGCCACTCAGAAGTACTTTGATGTCTGTCAGGAAAAGCTGGGCATGATCCCTAATGTCTTACAGGCCTATGCCTTTGATATCGATAAGCTAAATGCATTTACCGCACTTTATAACGATGTGATGCTCGCTGACTCTGGCCTGTCCAAACTAGAGCGGGAGATGATCGCTGTTGCTGTCTCATCCATCAATAAATGCTACTACTGCCTGACGGCGCATGGCGCTGCGGTGCGGCAGCTTTCGGGTGATCCAAAGCTGGGTGAAATGCTGGTGATGAACTGGCGGGCGGCGCCATTGGATGCACGACACCATGCGATGCTGACTTTTGCCGAACAAATGACCGTGGCCAGTGCGACAATCACGGAAAAGGATCGTGACGGCCTGCGGCAGGTCGGCTTTGGGGATCGTGATATCTGGGATATTGCAGCAGTGGCGGGGTTCTATAACATGAGCAATCGGATCGCCTCGGCTACGGATATGCGGCCCAATGATGGCTATCACGCGCAAGCACGATGATCCGGTTTTTCGCAGCACTCCTGCTTTGTATCACCAGTGCTGCGCAGGCGCAGACACTTGATTTCCCCAGCAACGCCAGTTTGCAGCGGACCGTCAGCAGTCCCTTGGATAGCCACCAACTTGCGGTGGGTATCTGGGAGAACGGTACGGTACCGCTGCGGTTTGTCGAAGGGCAGTTGTCACAAGAGGTATGGCGCATAAATGCACCGTCTTTGACGACCTTACAGTTGGTCCGCCCGTTGCGCGAGCAGTTGCGGAATGACCGATATCGGATCATTTTTGAATGTCAGACCGAGGCATGCGGCGGATTTGACTTCCGTTTTGCGGTTCAGGTCCTTCCTCCGCCTGAAATGCAGATCAACATCGGTGATTTCCGCTATCTTGCGGCCGAAAAAATGACAGCGGATGGGTCTGAGGTAGTGAGCCTTTTCGTGAGCCGGACAAGGCAGGCAGGATTTGTCCAGATCACACATGTTGGCCCTCCGCAAAGCAATGAAGCTGCATTGACGACTGCGGAAGCCGCGCCTGTGCGTGCAATTGATCCATTGGCAGAGATAGATTTCGAGGGGCAGTTGAATCAAGTTGGCCGCGCCGTCCTCTCTGACTTGGCGTTCAACTCAGGGTCTGCGCAGTTGCAAAACGGAGAGTTCGCGTCGCTGCGTGCTCTCGCCGACTATATGTTGCTTTATCCACAGAGAAGACTGGCGTTGGTTGGTCACACCGATGCGTCGGGCGATCTGGGGTTGAATATCGCGCTGTCGCAGCGCAGGGCGGCGTCAGTACTCGAACGTTTGGTGGCGGATTTTGGCGTTTCACGGCAACAGATAGAAGCGGAAGGCGTCGGGTACCTTATGCCGCTCGCAAGTAATCTGACCGATGCCGGTCGCGAGGCGAACCGGCGTGTCGAAGTTGTTTTGTTGTCGACGGGCGAATAGGCCCGCCGTCCTAGGCTTTTGCCCCTTCGCCTTCGAATAATTCTTCCCAGAAAATCATTTGCGCTCTTCCGTTCTCTTTTGCGCGATAGAGCGCCTTGTCGGCAGAAACGAACATTTCATCCAGAGTTATTTTCGGGCAGGCGATGACGGCACCAATCGACAATGTAATCGACAAATGTGGGCTATCGTCGCTTTTGAAGGGGATAGGGATCGTGAAGCGGGTGCCGATCACCCGCGCCTGTTCAACCGTCGCATCCTGAAGATAGATCGCGAATTCCTCGCCGCCGATCCGGCCAACGACGTCCCCTTCGCGTAGATTTCGTTTCAACAGATAAGCAATCGCTTTCAAGCAGGTATCGCCCGTCTGGTGGCCATAGGTATCATTGATGTTCTTGAACCGATCCGCATCCAGCATCAACAGGACACCCCGCCCGCCTTGCTTGCGCCGGTGGTCCGTCCTGTCGAAAAAAGTGCGCCTGTTGTCGAGCCCGGTCAGCCCGTCTTTGCGTGAGAGCCGCCAGAGCTTGCGCTGCAACTTGATCTGGAACGTTGAAACTGCAAGAAAAAAGGCAACTAGTGGCCCGCCGACAAATGCCGCATGCAGCAGGTAATAAGAGAGTTCATGCAGGCCATGATCGTCGTGCAGTAGCCCGAACATTAGATTTGCAACAGCAACGACACCGATCAACAACAGCAAACGCACCAAGAACCCCACTGTGCCTTTAGGGGCCAACCATTGCATCAACGTATCCATCGGTCCTCCGAAAAATTAAACGAAGGTCTACGGCGGAAGCGTTACGATTTTCTTAGCGCCAAAAAAAATGCGCAGCCAATGAAAGCTGCGCAGAAAAAGTGCTTTGCACTTCGGGAGATTTACCAGACATCAGGGCCTTTATCGGCAAAAGCATGTGCCAGAAAGTCGATGAATGCCCGGACTTTTGGCTGCGTAAACCGGCCAGGCGGATAGACGGCATAGATGCCCTGCGTCTCTGGCGGCAGTTCAGGAATTGCCTCTTCGACAAGTCCTTTGCGCATCGCATCTGCGTACAAAAAGCTGGGCAAGTAGGCGATGCCCAGTCCGCCGATACAAGCATTCAATAGCGACTGGCCATCGTTCACGGTAAGCCAGCCCGCGGTGCGGACTTGCCGCCTTTCACCCGATGGTGCGGTCAGTTTCCAAACGGCAGAGTCTGCCTGATTAGAGTAATGCAGCAGTTTGTGTTCGTTGAGATCGTCAATCTTTTGCGGGCGACCATATTGCGCGAAATAGCCGGGGCTCGCGATCATGCGCTTTGTTGTATCGGTCAGTTTGCGGGCGCGCAGTGTGCTGTCTTCCAACTCGCCGATGCGCACGGCCATGTCGAAGCCTTCAGAGATCAATTCAACGTAGCGATTGTTTAGAACCATATTGACGGTGATGTCGGGGAATTCGGTCAGGAATTCGCCAAGCACAGGGGACAGATGGTTCACGCCAAAATCGGTCGCGACGCTGATGCGCAGCAAACCAGAGGGGGCAGATTGCATCGATGTGACCAAAGCGTCCGCTTCACCGGCGTCATTCAGAACCCGCCGCGCGCGATCATAGTAAGCCAAACCAATTTCAGTAGGGCTAACCCGACGGGTGGTTCGATTTAGCAAACGCGCACCAAGTCGTGTCTCAAGCGAAGAAACATGCTTTGACACAGCGGATTTTGAAATGCCCATTTTTTTGGCGGCATCGGTGAACCCACCCTGATCGACGACAGTTGCGAAGGCCTCCATTTCTGTCAGACGATCCATGCGCGTTTCCGTTCTGTTTCTATACCGTTAGTCATCACCTTGCTTTTGAATTCAGGCAACAATGGGACAAATGCCTGACAATATGGGGGTATGAATCGGCTTTGGTGCCAATCGGGAAACAGCGGAATTCAGGAATCCTCTATACGAATAAGGGAAACAGCGGAAAAAGCGCCGCTGCAGCAACGCCTTAGTTTACGTAGCGTCACAAGGCTGCAGCAAGGCGCGTTCCCTGGTCAATCGCGCGCTTTGCGTCAAGTTCTGCCGCGACATCTGCGCCGCCAATGATGTGAACCGAGCGCCCTGACGCGATCAGCGCATCGGCCAAGCTGCGTTCGGGGACCTGCCCCGCGCAAAGGACAATGGTGTCTGCAGCAACGATGCGCGGGTTCTCTCGGCCCTTACCATCGCTGATATGCAGGCCAGCCACGTCGATTCGTTCGTAGTTCACACCGCCGATCATGTTGACGTTTTTCATCTGCAGGCCCGCACGGTGAATCCAGCCAGTGGTTTTCCCCAAGCGTTTGCCCAGTTTTTCAGATTTGCGTTGCAGCAGAGTCACCTGCCGCGTCGGGGCCTCTGGCTTTGGGCCTTCGGGGCGCAAGCCGCCACGCGTTTGTGCAGGGTCACCAACACCCCACTCTTCCAGCCATTCATTCAGGTTTTCGGTTGGGCTTTCGCCAGTCACAAGGAATTCTGCGACGTCAAAACCGATGCCCCCGGCGCCGATGATAGCGACCTTTTCGCCGACCTCTGCTTTGCCACGCAGAACATCTATATAAGACAACACGTTGGGTCCGTCCTGACCGGGAATTGCCGGATCACGCGGGGCGACGCCGGTTGCGATGATGATCTCGTCGAAAGCAGCCAGATTCTCTGTGTCTGCGGTCGTGCCCAGTTGCAGCGTCACGCCTGCCTTCGCGACCATCGTGCGATAATAGTCGACGAGGCCCCAGAACTCTTCCTTTCCGGGAACCTGTTTTGCCATATTGAGTTGTCCGCCTATTTCATGGCCCTTGTCGAAAAGCGTCACATCATGGCCGCGCTCGGCCGCCGTAATTGCGGCTGACAAACCAGCAGGCCCCGCGCCGACGACGGCCACATTTTTGGGTGTTGCTGTGGGAATGACTGTCAATTCGGTTTCGTGGCATGCACGCGGGTTCACGAGGCACGACGACAACTTGCCGCTGAATGTATGGTCAAGGCAGGCTTGGTTGCAGGCAATACAAGGAGCGATTTCAGACGCTTTTCCGGCGGCGGCTTTGGCCACAAATTCGGCATCGGCCAGAAATGGGCGTGCCATGCTAACCATATCGGCGCAGCCTTCAGACAGGACGTTTTCGGCAACTTCCGGCATGTTGATCCGGTTGGAAGTGATGATCGGGATCTGGACCGCGCCCATCAGTTTCTTGGTAACCCATGTGAACGCGCGGCGTGGAACAGAGGTCGCGATCGTCGGGATGCGTGCCTCGTGCCAGCCGATGCCGGTGTTCAGGATCGTAGCGCCCGCCGCTTCGATGGCTTTGGCCAGTTGCACGACTTCATCCCATGTTGATCCGTTGGGGATCAAATCGATCATCGACAGGCGGTAGATCACGATGAAATCAGTGCCGACCGCCTTGCGGACACGGCGTACGATCTCGACCGGCAGGCGCATCCGGTTTTCATAGGATCCGCCCCAGCGATCCGTGCGCTTGTTCGTGTGCGTCACCAAGAACTGGTTAATGAAATAACCCTCGGATCCCATCACCTCGACCCCGTCATAACCCGCTTGCTGGGCGCGGGTGGCGGCGGTCACGATATCGCTGATTTGTTTTTCAATACCGTCCTCGTCCAGTTCTTTTGGCGGAAAAGGGGAGATCGGTGATTTCACGGCGGAGGGTGCCACGCAGGATGGCGAATAAGCATAGCGGCCTGCATGCAGAATCTGCATAGCGATCTTGCCACCAGCATCGTGAACGCGGTCGGTAACGATGCGGTGGTTGGCGATATCAGTGTCATTGAACAGACCAGCGGCCCCCGGAAAGACGCCGCCTTCGGCGTTGGGTGCCATCCCGCCTGTGACCATTAGGCCAACTTGGCCGCGTGCGCGGGCTGCATAGAATTCAGCGACGCGGTTCCAGTCCTTTGTTTCTTCAAGGCCAGTATGCATCGACCCCATCAGCACGCGATTTTTTAGCGTGGTAAAGCCCAGATCAAGTGGAGCAAGAAGATGCGGGTATTGGGTCATGATGTGCCTCCGATTTGCGCAAACCATGGCCAAAGTTGACGCCTCCGTCACCCCCAAACGCGGCGTCAATCGCACTGGGATCGCGAGGCACCTTTCGGGCTTTGCCAAAAACAGCACAGCGACTAGGCTTTGCGGGTAAAACCGGAGATGAACATGGAAGCCAGCTTTTCCCGACGCAAGCTTTTGACACCTGTCGAGTTGCGGACCCTGTCGGAACGGTCAGACCTGAAAGGCGGTTTGCAGATGGCCAGTCATGTCGGCGCAATTGTTGTTGTCGGCATCTTGCATGCTTTGGCGATGGGCTCTGTACTGGTTTGGGTGACGGGGCTCGCATTGGGTGTGCTCTTGAACTTTCTTTACGCGGCCCAGCACGAGTTAAGCCATGCGACGGTATTCAAAACCCGAAAGCTGAACGAAATCTTTGGGCGCATCATCGGGTTCATCCAGATTTTTCCGCGCGACTATGACCAGATCATGCATTTCGCCCACCACCAATATACCCAAGACTGGGACCGCGACGGTGAATTGGTACGCGAACCTTATACCATCGGCACTTACCTTTTGTGGATGAGCGGAATCACCTACTGGCGCAACCGTTTTTTCGGGGTCGTCCGTCGTGCGCGCGGTATCATCATCGAGCCTTATATCCGTAAGGAAGAAGAAGCCCGCGTCATCCGCGAAAGCAGGCTGCATGTATCGGGCTACGTCATGATCGCATTAGTCTCATTCGCCGTTGGATCATGGGCTGCGTTGTCGTTCTGGCTGCTGCCGATGTTGTTGACCAAGCCGGTCCATCAGCTGCAAAACACCATCGAGCATCTCGGGCTAAGTCATGAGAGCGATATCATGGAAAATACCCGCTCGACCCGCGCCAATGCGCTGCAACGCTGGCTATGCTGGCAGATGCCGTATCACACGGCACATCACACCTTTCCCGCCGTGCCATTTTGGAAGCTGCGCGATTTGAACGACCGGATTGAAGAAAAGGCGGGCGAAGTACATCGCATGGGATGGCTTGAATTCCAGATTGAGGTGATCGGTAAACTGATGGCGAAAGACGAAAGCCAGTATCCGATGGATGAGGTTTGGGTGATCCCGCGTTCCGGCGGGCGCGTCACGCGGATGCCTGCCGAATGAGACGGCTGAAGGTTTATACCTCGCTCTGGGCAATGCAACCACATGATCAGACGGGGGTAAAGCTGCCGTATGATCAGGTTTGTGAAATGGTCGCCGGTGCCGGATTTGACGGCATGGCGATTGATCTGGGGGCGTCTGACGTCGCAGTCGCCCATGCGGTCAGGCCACATATGGAAGCGAACGGGCTAACGCCACTGATCGTGGCCTTTCCAAAGACAATTGAGAGCCTTGAAGATACGCTTCAGATGGCCGCTGATTTTGGCGCACCATTCGTCGATGTGATCGGGCAGGTGATGCCGATAGCGCTGGATGAAATGGTGCCGGTCATTGAAAAATGGATCAGCATGTCAGACCGTATCGGTGTGCCGGTTCAATTTGAAACGCATCGCAACTGCATCACCAATGATCTGTACACCACGCTGCAATTGTTGGATCTCATTCCCGAGATGCGGATTTGTGCGGACCTGTCACACTATGTCGTGGACCGCGAATTTTGGTTCCCTTTGTCAGATCACGACATGGGATTGATGAGCCGGATATTGCAGCGATCGGATAGCTTTCAGGGGCGGGTTGCGTCACGCCAGCAAATCCAACTACCGCTGCATTTCCCACAGCATCAGAAATGGGTTGAACTCTTCAAGGGCTGGTGGCGCGAGGGCCTTGCCGATTGGCGCAAGCGCAATCCAACGGGCGACTGCATATTTGTCTGCGAACTGGGGCCGCCAGAATATGCGATGACTGATGCGCAAGGCCGCGAGATGTCAGATCGCTGGGAAGAGGCGCAATTGATCAAGAGCTGGGTGCACGATATCTGGGATGAATTGGGTGGAGATCGGTGAGGTCGGGGGGATTGGCAGATGACCGCTGTGCGGGACAAAGCGGACATTCAAACCGCCCGGCACTCCCAGCTCATTCCTCTACGGAGCTTCTTGCGGAACCGGTAACTTCGTTAACCCGTCGGTTGCCGTATAACCTGCAAGGCAAGCGGCCGCTGCAGATACCCCAAACCTGACCGAACTTGTCGGCGGCCAGTCTTGATGAATACCGTGAATAACCCCAGCCGCAAAAGCGTCTCCAGCCCCTACTGCGCTAGTCACATCTTCTGGTGGGAGCAATTCGGGCATAACCACAAACTCTGAAGCAGTTCCGCACCAAACGACCTGTGAGGGCGAATGAATCACGACGGCCTGACGAACTCCACCGGACCTTAGCTTGCGTGCAGCATCCATCATTGCTTCCGCGTCAGATCCATCTGAGAGCGGTAAGTTCGTCGCTTGCTCGGCCTCAAGTTCATTTGCAAAGAGGTAGTCAATTGCAGGGAGGGTGCCGTTTACAATATCGCGATATGCTCCAGTTTTAGTCGAGGCAAGATCAACACATGTTGTGATGCCAAGCTCTCTTGCTTCAGATAATAACTTCGCTGCTGCAGTCCTGCCGTCTGCAAGGATGCAATCCAATTTTTCAAGCAACGTAAGATATCCAAGATAGAGAACCTTGATCCCTGTTTCCGCCAGCTGATCAATGTTGATCGATGAGGAATCCAATAAATCATTTGCCCCGCGCAAGTGGAAAAAC
Source organism: uncultured Yoonia sp. (assembly GCA_965364495.1). Taxonomy (GTDB): domain Bacteria; phylum Pseudomonadota; class Alphaproteobacteria; order Rhodobacterales; family Rhodobacteraceae; genus Yoonia. Next base: position 9,159 of record CBDTYC010000045.1, read on the forward strand.
GTGCGGCTATCTCCCGGTAAATTCATCACATGGGTCTGAGATGTCGCCGCATCGGCCGTTCTGGAAATCCCATCCGACGGCAATCCAGCTTCTTGGCACAAACGCAATACCTCATCACCGGATGCTCCTGTCCCAATCAATCCAATTGGCAGAATAGGGTATTCAACTTTCATCGCCTTGAGCCCGGCTGCGACGTTCGCCGGACCGCCACCAAGCCCAATATGTTGTGAGGATATTAGGGACAAACCAGACTTTTCCGGCCAATGCGAGATGGTGTGGACCGTGTCGAGTATCCAGTTACCAGCGCAGGCAACGCCATTTTTTTCCGCTCTGCTATTCTTGACCTGATGTTCAATGTTATGAGCCATATGAAATTCTAGGCGCACCGCTTTGAAATGGCAAACTCAAGAGAACCGAAGCATTGACAAATTAGAGAAGAGAATCGACCCATACCTGCCATTCGCCGCGAAAAACCCCACCACGTTGCCGCGGTGGGGTTCCGGAGTTCCTGAGAAGGGAGAATTCTTAAGGAAGCAGAACAGCATCAATGACATGGATCACGCCATTTGACGCAATGATGTCTGCGGTCGTGACATTGCTGTCTTCGACTTTCACACCGTTGCGGCCATCAATGTGTACGTTAGCGCCATTGACGGTGGCCACGCTCAAGCGCTGACCGGCAAGCTGGTCTGATGTGACCGCGCCTGGCACAACGTGGTACGTCAGAATTGATACCAGCGTGTCTTTGTTCTCCGGCAGAAGCAGAGATTCAACTGTGCCTTCCGGTAGGGCCGCAAAGGCCGCGTCTGTTGGCGCGAATACGGTAAACGGACCATCGCCCTTGAGGGTTTCGACCAAGCCAGCGGCGGTTACGGCTGCGACCAGCGTGTTGAAGTTGCCATTTGATACGGCGATATCAACGATGTCGGGTTCTTTTTCCATCATCGGGGCGCAAGCAGATGCGGCGGCTACGCCAAAGGCAAGGATTGTAGATTTGATAGCAAAGCGACGGTTCATTGGGTGTCCTTTCGTGTCCCTGTTAACGGTATTGTTACGGGACGAACGCAGGACTGGTTGTCTTTATGACAATGAGTTTATGTCGTGAAGTATAGTGATCCACTTACGCGCCAAATGCGTAAGCTAGCTTTCGGCGCAATGCTTGCGAAAGGCTGATTTGAGAATCTCCAGCTCGCTGCGCAGCAAATCGACTTCTGCGCGTAGGTCATCGGCAAACGCGTCGCCCGCCGAAAGCGAGAAGTGAGCGATGACTGTTCCGCGACCATTGGTGACTGTGAATGTCTGAATGCCGTCGTTGATCATTGGCGCGGGAATAGGCGCCTTGATGTGCCAAACACTTCGTTCCTTGTCGTAAGTGCAGCTCACATCCTTTAGTTCGGCACCTTGGTAGGCGACCGACACATCGGGGGTCTCCGTCTGCACCCCTGTCAACGCGCCCTCCCAGACACCTGCCCGAATGCGTGCGTTGATAAGGCTTTGCTTTGTCATCGGTCTGGTCCGTCCTTTGCCTAGATCTCGGCGCGTGGGTAGCGGCTGAAATTGAGGTCGCGAATGGTGATCTTGTTCATTGCGGGGCTTTCGATCATCAGGTCAAGCCACATGCGTTCTGCCCGTTGCTCGTTCAACTGGCTATAGGCCAGATCGAACTCTACCATGGTCTCTGCTGCGGCATCAGGCAGTGACAGCAATATCTGTTCGGTATTTGGTCCGTGCTTGACGTTCAGCCGCGCATAAATCTTGCTGGGTCGCTCGCGCTCGATCACAGCAGCAAGGCGGATCAGGTGTTTTTTGCGCAGTCCCTCGCAGGATGATGGCGGGATTTCGACAACGATCGAAAGATAGCTTCCATCAAAATGGAATGCTTCGATAGATAATCCGTAGGGGGATAGATCAATTTCGCGCATATTTCTGGTTTGCCGCAAGCTGACCTCGGCGCTTTTGCAGTCGTGAAAGATCACCACCTCATTGGTCATGCTGTCTTTGGGCATCGCCGGAGCAAGCCCACCTGCCGTAAAGGCAGAGCGCCATATCTTGGGCCGCCACGACCAATCCGTTCCAATAGGGCGGGGGAAAGTCGTCGATCCGGGTCGGGGCAACGCAAGGCGGCTTTCGGCCTCGGCACGGAAATCGTTGACGTGTCGCAACAGTTTCTGGGCCATCTGGCTTTGGGCCTCAAGGGCTGCCAGATCAACGTCGCCGGCCTGTTGGGTGGTCGCTTTCCAACGCGCAACTACTCGGCGGTGCAAAAATCGTCCGATCATTCCATGAGAAGGGAACAGCATTTCGGGTTTCGTCCTTTGATCCGCATGCATTTCCGCAGAGGCTTCTGTCATCGACCAGTCTAAGCGTCTGGCGCGTCTAAATCCCCGGTTTCAAGAGTGCTTTGAATTCCTGAAAGGATTTGCTTCAATAGGCCAGCACCAGGTCCGTCGCGAAGGGGTGCCGCTGACAAACCGCGAACGCCAATCGTCAAAAGCCGACCATTGATGTTGCGAAAGGCCCTCCATTCTTCGCGTTGTAGGCCCGCAAAAGGAGGTGCGCCGCTGTCGGCGAAATGAACCATTACTTGATCGTCAAAAGCCTGAGTCGAAAGGATCGTGATATCGTCGGCGTTGCCGGATTGACTAAGCAAGCTGGCCCCCGCGTCCGTGATCAAGAAGTCGCGCAATGCAATTTCGTCTTGGGCAATGGCACCGCTGTCTTCAGGCCCGACTAGCACGGTGGCTAGCCCGACAACGTCAGGAGTGCGGATCTCGGAGTTCTCGCTTGTGTCGAGCATCACGCAAGGCACAAATACAGCGAAATCCCGCCTTGGTTGGCTGGAGACGTTGTCAACGCAATATCCCGTTGGTGGCACAGCGAAAATTTCACCTTCGGCAAGTGCTACCGACGTTGAAGGCGCGGGCGGGGTGCAGGCCGCAAGGGCCAGCATCCCGCACAATCCAGCGCCCCAACGCGTCATCAGGTTATAGGTCCATATAGATGTGCTTTTCATCCTTCGCACCGGGATGCGTGACAGCACCAAGGCGCGCGCCACCTACCAGCTGCGCGTATTTCCAAAGCGCACCAGAGGCGTAGATCGTCTCTTTCGGGCCTTTCCAGTTCGCTTTGCGCGTGGCCAGTTGTTCATCTGACAAATCAACACTCAGCTCGCCTTTGACAGCGTCGATGGTGATCATGTCACCATTTTCAAGCAAACCAATCGGACCAGCATGAGCGGCCTCTGGACCAACATGGCCGACGCAGAAACCACGTGTTGCCCCAGAGAAGCGACCATCAGTAATCAAGGCGACTTTTTTGCCCATGCCCTGACCCGAAAGCGCGGCTGTTGTTGCCAACATTTCGCGCATGCCTGGCCCGCCTGATGGGCCTTCGTTGCGGATCACAAGGACTTCGCCTTCTTCATACTTGCGCGCCTTTACGGCTTCGAACGCTTCTTCTTCACTTTCGAAAACACGCGCAGGACCGGTGAAGGTCTGCTCGGCTGCCGACATGCCGGCGACTTTTACAATCGCACCCTCGGGTGCCAAGTTCCCTTGCAGGCCGACAACGCCACCCGTCGGGGTGATTGGCGTTTCCACGGGATAGATAACCTTGCCGTCCGCATCGCCGCGGATCATGTCAAGCTCTTCGCCCATTGTGCGGCCTGTCGCGGTCATGCAGTCCTCGTGGATCAAGCCCGCCTTGCGCAGCTCTTTCAGAACAACAGGAACGCCGCCCGCCTCATAAAGGTCCTTGGCAACGTAATCACCGCCCGGCTTGAGGTTCACAAAATAAGGAGTGTCGCGGAAGATGTCGCAGACATCCATCAGATGGAAATCAATTCCGTCCTGGTGGGGAATCGCGGGAAGGTGCAAACCGGCATTTGTCG
>CBDTYC010000046.1:0-12999 GCA_965364495.1 uncultured Yoonia sp.
GCCCAAAGGGTTTGTGCCAACCGGTCTGCCTGCGCGAGCGTCGGTGCGGCTTTGAGCGTCCAAAGGCCAAGTGCTGCGGTTCCGGTGATCGTGGCAACCGCAAACGGATCTCCGGAGGTGCCGTGCCACAGGCTATGCAAATCGACTTCGTCATGCGCTTCGTGCAAACGGCGGACGTCTTGCTGAATATGTGCTGCCGTTTCTTGAATGTGGGCGCCGTCACGAAGGCCGAACACCACGGTGTCTTTCGACGGGTGACGTTCGAATTCACCGCCGCCGCCTTTGATGATGCTCAGGTTCTGCTGGCCCAGCATCTGCGCCGCCTGCGCTTGCAAGCTGCGGTACGAGGGGTGAAACACACCTTGTACCGTCGCCTGTGCGCCCGACGGATTCCACATGCGCAGCACGGTGTTAAAGCATGACCGCAAGCCGAAGGTGTCACGTAGGTTCAGCAAGGCGAAAGCTGCGGGGCTAAGCGTCTCTAGCGCCGTGTAACTGACCTGCGGGCCTGCAAGATCAAGCGCTTCGCGGACCGAGGCGGTGGCTGATTGGTGCGAATTCCACCCATGCATCGATATGCGATAGCCAGCCTGACTGACCAGCCGTGCGGCCAGCAGGAATAGCGGGGCACCGCGACTACGCCCTGCGGCATAAGATGGCCAGTCGAGGTCAGCCTTTGGCAACTTGCCAGATACATGTGCGCGCAATGCTGCAGTAAAACCCGCAATTTCTTCAGGTGTTTCACCGCGCAGACGCATAACCATCAGTATTGCTCCGACCGCTTCGGGCGCTGCGTTACCCTGCAAAATCAGCGTCATCGCCTCTTGTGCCTCGGCCATGGACATCGGGCGCGCACGCCCCTTGCCGCGTGCAACGATCTGGACGAAGGGCGCGAGGCTCATTCGGCGGCCATCGGAAGCGATGCCTCTGCCAAAAGAGCGGTGAGTTCGGGCTTGCAGGACCCGCAGTTGGTACCTGCGCAGGTCGCATCGCCCAACGCGGCAAGGCTGCGCGCGCCATTTGCGGCGGCAGCAAGCAATGTGTTGCGACCGACGTTAAAACAGGCGCAGACAGTTGCGCCAGCGTCGGGTTGATCGGCCGCGCTGCGTCCGGCCAATGCCACCAAAGGCGGCGTGTCGGTGCCTATCAAGCTGATCATCGCCGTGCGTGACAGGACAACGGGGTTTGGTGACGCAAAGAAAAGTGCGGCGATCAGGCCGTTCTGGGCGATTGCGATACGGATGCTACCGGTGGCGGGGTCAGTCTGTATTGATACATCACCCCCAACTTGACCGGAAAGCCTGCGGGCTTCGGTTTCCCAATCAGCAGGCGTCTTGCTGCCAGCTAATTCCACTTGCCAGCCAGTGTGTGTTCGCGCGATGGCGGCATAAGGGGTCTGTGCCACGGGCAGGATGCTGCTTGCTAGAAACCCATACCACTTTGCTTGATAGACCTCTGCTGTCACGGTCGTGGATTTCAACGCGGGTTGGCCCGAAAAAGGATCAGTCACTGGCGCTATGACGCTATTGATTGTGCCTGCCATGGCCCGCTGGCGGGTCCAGTGCATGGGCGCAAAAATCTGGCCTGCCGCTGTGCGCGGTGTAATCAAGGCGCGCAGAAGCGCACGGCCATAGATGCTTTCAACTGCGATCAAGGAACCGGGCGTCGCGCCCAATGCTGCTGCATCAGCGGGGTTTATTTCTGCATAGGGTTCGGCCAGATGCGGTCCTAGCCGCGCCGATTTTCCTGTCCGCGTCATCGTGTGCCACTGGTCGCGGTTCCGGCCTGTATTCAATGCAAAGCGTGGTTTTGTCAGCGCAGGGGCCTGTACTGGGATCATGCGTGCCTTGCCGTCTGGATGATAGAACTTCCCGTCAGCAAAAAACCGGTGTTTGTTCTGCGGCCACTGCGTCGGGAGCAGTTTTGCGTAGTTGGCATCTGCAAATATGCTCAAGTCCAGATCGCGTGGGAACCGCGAAGCCGCAGCATCAAGCGCAACATATTCCGCAAAGATATCTGCGGGGCTTTGAAAGGCAAAAGCGTCCCCGAACCCCATGCGCGTTGCTACGTCACTGATGATTTGCCAGTCGGGACGTGCTGTGCCGGGTGCCGTCAGAAAGGCCCGCTGGCGCGAAATACGACGTTCGGAATTCGTGACTGTACCGTCCTTTTCGCCCCAGCCGGTTGCCGGCAACAGAACATGGGCAAGATCATTTGTATCTGTCTTTTCCATAATGTCCGAGGCGACAACAAAGGGCACGTTGCTGATTGCTGCGGCAACAGTATCGCTATCCGGCAGCGACACCGCCGGGTTTGTGGACATCACCCAAAGCGCCTTGATCCGGCCATCGGCACAGGCTTGAAACAGGTCAACGGCCTTGAGCCCGGCCGCGGAGCAGATTGTCGGGCTTTCCCAGAATTCACGTACCCCACGCCTGTGCGCGGCATTGTCGAACTCAAGATGATTGGCCAGCATATTGGCCAGTCCGCCAACTTCGCGCCCGCCCATCGCATTTGGCTGACCCGTCACCGAGAAAGGCCCCATGCCGGGCTTACCGATGCGGCCTGTCGCCAGATGGCAATTAAGTATCGCATTCACCTTGTCGGTACCGCAGGCCGATTGGTTGACGCCTTGGGAGTAGACGGTCACAACCCTTGAGGTATCCGCCCAGAGTGAAAAGAAATCCGCAAGTTCCTGAGCTTTCAGTCCACTACTCGCAGGGTCGCTGGCGCGTGCAGCCGCGATCGCCGCTTCCATGCCGTTGACATGGTCTTGTGCATATCGCGCGTCCAGTTTTTGCGTCTCTGCTAGATGCGCCAATAGCCCGTTAAATAACGCGATATCGCCGTCAGGTGCGATTTGCAGATGCATATCGGCCAGATCGGTCGTTGCTGTGCGGCGCGGATCAATGTTGACGATACGCATGTTTGGTCGCGCCGCTTTTGCTGCGGCAATGCGCTGATAAAGCACCGGATGGCACCACGCGAGGTTGGACCCAACCAGCACGACAAGATCGGCCAGTTCCAGATCTTCGTAAGTGCCTGGAACCGTATCCGTCCCGAAAGCCCGTTTGTGCCCTGCGACCGACGACGCCATGCAAAGTCGGGCATTGGTGTCGATGTTGGCCGCGCCGATGAAGCCTTTCATCAACTTGTTTGCAACGTAGTAATCCTCGGTCAACAGTTGACCGGACGCATAGAATGCAACGCTGTCGGGGCCGTGTTCTGCAATTGCCGCGCTGAATTTTTCGGCCACAAGGTCAAGGGCGGTGTCCCATGTCGCAACCTGCCCGCCGATCATGGGGTCAAACAACCGCCCGTCCAGATCAATGGTTTCACCAAGGGCGGACCCTTTGGAACACAGTCGCCCGAAGTTGGCGGGGTGATCAGGGTCGCCCTTGATCGTGCCGTCCGCGCCAGCCAGCACACCGCAGCCCACGCCGCAATAGGGGCAGGTGGTCCGCGTCAGGCTCATGCGGCGGCCCTTGCGCGCAGAAAGGACCTGTCCAGCAGGATGCGGCCATTTTCAACGCGCGCCGGATAGGTGGCAACGCGGCCTTCGTCGGCGCCCTGTGCTTGGCCGGATTCAAGCGAGATGACCCAGTTATGCAACGGGCATGTTACGGATTTACCGTGCACGATGCCTTCGGCCAGCGGCCCTGCTTTGTGCGGGCAGGCATTATCGAGGGCGAAAACCTCGTCTTCGGCGGTGCGAAAAACCGCGACGCAACCCAGCGCAGTTTTGACCATCCGCGCGCCACGGCGGGGAATGTCTTCCAGTGGTGCGATGTCGATCCAGTCGGTCATTCCGCAGCCTCCAATACAAGGTTGGCCAAGGGCTGATAGCGGTCGGCTTTGGTTCGGGCGTGTTCGGCCCATGGGTCTTTGCGGTAGATGGATTGGCTCAACTCAAAGCGTTCAACCAGTGCTTCGCGCTCGTTTTCAACACGGTCCTTGATCCAGTCGAGACCAACCTTGGCCATCCATTTGTAAATGCGGTCAAGGTACTTGGCGTTCTCACGGTAAAGCTGTGTGATCGCCTTAATTACGTTGATTGCCTCTTCTTCGGACGCGACTTGGACCAGCAATTCGGTTTCCTTGACGTCCATGCCAGCCGCCCCGCCGATGCTGACCTGATAGCCGCTGTCAACACAGATTACGCCGATATCCTTGCAGGTTGCCTCGGCGCAGTTGCGCGGGCAGCCAGAGACGCCGAGTTTCAGTTTGTGTGGCGTCCAAGAGCCCCAAAGCTCTTTTTCCAGCTTGATCCCCAGACCAGTGCTATCTTGCGTGCCAAAGCGGCAATGATCGGTGCCGACACAGGTTTTGACTGTGCGCAGACCCTTTGAATAAGCGTGACCCGACACCATGCCAGCGGCGTTCAGATCGGCCCAGATGTTCGGCAAATCCTCGCTTTTGACGCCCAGCAGGTCGATCCGCTGGCCACCGGTTACCTTTACGGTCGGCACCATGTACTTGTCGGCGGCGTCCGCAATCGCGCGCAGTTCGTTGGGCGTGGTGATCCCGCCCCACATGCGCGGCACGACACTGAATGTGCCGTCTTTTTGAATGTTGGCGTGTTTGCGTTCGTTAATGAAACGGCTTTGCGGGTCGTCTTGATACGCGAGCGGCCAATCGGCCAGCAGATAGAAATTCAGCGCAGGTCTGCAGACGTGGCATCCGCAGGATGTTTTCCAGCCACATTCCTGCCAGACGGCGGGCATTGACGTCAGCTTTTGGCTTTTTATCATCCGGCGGACATCTTCGTGGGTCATGTCAGTGCAGGCGCAGATGGATGCTGCCGCTGGCAGGACGAAATCATCGCCCAATGTCACAGCCAGCACTTGTTCGACAAGTCCTGTGCAGGTCCCGCAGGACCCCGACGCTTTGGTGGTTGCCCGCACGGCGCCCAGATCAGTGGCGCCTGCTGCGATTGCATCTTCGATTTGACCTTTGCAGATTCCGTTGCAGCCACAGATCTCCGCATCACGCGGTAAGGCTGCAACAGCTGCTAAAGGGTCCAGGGGGGTCCCCCCTTGGTAGGCAGGTCCGAATATCAGCGTGTCGCGCATCTCGCTGATGTCCGTCTTGTCGCGGATCAGGCCGAAGAACCAGTTGCTGTCGGCGGTGTCACCATACATGACCGCGCCTTTAACCACGTTGCTTTCGATGACCAGACGGCGATAGACGCCGCGTGCGGGGTCGCGGAAGACGATGTCTTCGCGGCCCTCACCATCGGCAAAATCACCCGCACTGAAAAGATCACAACCTGTTACTTTCAGTTTCGTGGACAGTTCCTTTTGCACGAATTGTGCATCTTTGCCCGTCAGGGTCTGTGCTGCGACTTTGGCTTGATCGTAAAGCGGCGCCACCAGCCCGAAAATCGCGCCGTTGTGTTCCACGCATTCACCTACGGCCAACACATCCGCGTCCGATGTAACCATCTGGTCATCGACGTGGATACCTTTGCCAACCGCGAGCCCGCTGTCCTGCGCCAGCTTGACGTTGGGCCGGATACCCACGGCCATGACCAGCAGATCGCAGGGAAGTTCGGTACCGTCGTCCAGCAGCAGCGCGCGGACTTTGCCACCGTCGCCCAGAATTTCTTTGGAATTGGCTGCGCACTTGACGGTAATGCCCTTGTCCACAAGCGCACGGCGCAGAAGATAGCCTGCGGCCTCGTCCAATTGCCGCTCCATCAGGTGGCCCATGATATGCACGACGGTCACATCCACGCCGCGGGCGGCCATGCCGGCGGCAGCCTCGAGCCCCAACAAGCCGCCGCCAATAACGACGCACTTATTGTCTGGACCAAGGTCCATCATCCGTTGGGTGTCTTCGAGGTCGCGATATGCGATCACGCCTTCCAGGTCATGCCCCGGCAAAGGGATGATGAATGGATTAGAGCCTGTGCCGAAGATCAGTTTGTCGTAGGGCAGCACATCACCGTTGTCGGCCGTCACGGTTTTGGCCACGCGATCAATGGATGCGATACGTTCGCCAAAGCGACAGTTCACCTTGTTGGCTTCATACCAGTCCGCAGTGTGTGTCACGATATCTGCATAAGCCTTGTCACCAGACAGAACAGGCGACAACATGATGCGGTTGTAATTGCCGCGCGGTTCCGCGTTGAAAAGGGTTACGTCATAGTCTGCATCAGCGTCGAAGAGGTGTTCCAGCACCCGGCCCGACGCCATACCTGCGCCGATGACTATCAGTTTCTGGGTCATATTTTCACTCCGCTGCCATGGCCTTGGGTTTCTGTTTTGGGGTTGCGCCGTGTTCGTACTCTTCAAGGAAATCAAGCACTTCCTGGCGGTAGGCGTAGTAATCAGGATGCTCCAGCAGCGCCTTGCGCGTACGCGGGCGCGGCAATTTCACATCTGTGATTTTACCGATTGTCGCCTGCGGCCCGTTGGTCATCATCACGACACGGTCTGCCAGCAAGATTGCCTCGTCCACATCATGCGTCACGCAGATCGCGGTGACGTTGGTGCGCGACCAGACTTCCATCAGGACTTCTTGCAATTCCCAGCGGGTCAGGCTGTCAAGCATCCCGAAAGGTTCATCCAGCAGCAACAACTTGGGTGACAAGGCAAAGGCGCGGGCGATACCGACACGTTGCTTCATCCCGTTCGAAAGGCTGGCCGCCCCCTTGTCCATGCTGTCGGCAAGGCCTACGCGTTCAAGGTAATACTCGACCACGTCCTGCCGTTCGGCCTGTGACGCTTTGGGGTAAACCTTGTCCACGCCGATCGCCACGTTTTCCTTCGCGGTCAGCCACGGGAACAGGTTGGGCGACTGGAACACTACGGCGCGTTCGGGGTCTGCGCCTTCGACGTTCCAGCCATCCAGTCTGATCGCACCCTTGCTTATCGGGTTCAGGCCAGCAGCCATTGTCAGCACGGTGGATTTGCCGCAGCCCGAATGCCCGATCAGGGAAATGAATTCGCCCTTGTTGACCTTGAGGTCAAAACCTTCGACGACCGTCAGAGGGCCTTTGGGTGTTGGATAGACCTTGTCGAGTTGGGAAAAGTTCAGGTACTTTTCCTCGATCGCGCTTTCCTGTGCCTGGGCCACTGCGGCAGGCACGCTATGGATCGGAGTGACGTTGGGCAGCATCTTGGTTTCGGCGACCTTGGCAGCGATGCCTACATCCATCAGGTAGTTGGTAACCCGTGCGCGCAGTTTCTTGAACGCGGCGTCGTTGTTCATCGCGATCCGGTCGCGGGGGCGGGGGATATCCACCTTGAATTCATCGCCAAGCGTCCCGTCAGGGTTCAGCGCGATGATACGATCCGCCAGAATAATCGCCTCGTCCACGTCGTTGGTGATCAGGACGCAGGTTTTCTTGTCCTCGTCCCAGATCGCCTCGATTTCGTCGGCCAGATTGGCGCGGGTCAGCGCATCAAGTGCGGACAGCGGTTCGTCCAGCAGCAGCATTTCGGGGTCCATGGCAAGCGCGCGGGCGACATTGACCCGTTGGCGCATGCCACCTGACAGTTCTGCCGGACGACGCGTCGCGGCGTGGCTGAGGCCGACCATGCCGACATAGTGATCGACCTTGACCGCGCGTTCGGCCTTGGACAACTCGGGGAACATCGTATCGACGGCCAGCGCCACGTTCCCGTTCACCGTCAGCCAAGGCATCAGCGAATAGCTTTGGAAAATAACACCGCGTTCGCGGCCTGGTGCGGTGATCGGCGTGCCCTTGTAGGTGACCGTGCCGGTGGTAGGCATCTCAAGCCCTGCCATCATGTTGATCAGTGTTGTCTTGCCGGTGCCCGAAAAGCCGAGGATCACAACGAATTCACCGATCGCCACGTCAAGATTGATGTCTTTCAGAACCGGCGTATCGCCATAGCTCTTGGAGACGTTTTTGAATTGCAGAATACCCATCGCGATCACCGGTTATTCGAAAAGGTGAACATGGACTGCAGCGCATACATCACGCGGTCCAACAAAAAGCCGATGATGCCAATGGTGAACACTGCGACCATGATACGGGCCAGCGATTGCGACGATCCGTTCTGGAATTCGTCCCAGACGAATTTGCCAAGGCCGGGGTTCTGCGCCAGCATTTCAGCGGCAATCAACACCATCCAGCCAACACCCAGCGACAGGCGCAGGCCGGTAAAGATCAGGGGCAGGGCCGAGGGCAGCACCAGCTTGGTAATCTTAGTGTAGGTGTTCATTTTCAGGACGCGGCTGACGCTGACCAAATCCTTGTCGATGCTACTGACACCAAGGGCGGTGTTAATCAGCGTGGGCCAAAGTGAACACAAGGTCACAGTGATCGCAGAAATCAGGAAGGATTTGGAGAACATGCCGTCGTTGGTGGTATAAACCGCCGAAACGATCATCGTCACGATCGGCAACCATGCCAAGGGCGAGACCGGCTTGAATATCTGGATCAGCGGGTTGAGTGCTGCATTTGCCGTGGCGGACAGACCCGCAGCAATACCGAGCGGAATTGCAACGATAGAAGCGATCAAGAAACCGAAAAACACGGTTTTGATCGAGGTCCATATCTGGTCGTAGTAGGTCGGTTTGCCGGTGTAGACCCGTTCGCGGACACGGTCTTCGTTGCCATTTTCGATCAGTTCAGCGTTGCGCGCGTCTTGGCGTTCATAAAATGCGGCGGCACGTTCGCCTTCGCGGATGGCATCCTGACGCAACTCGCCGACTTGTTCCCAAACCTCGGCGGGACCGGGTACAGCGCCAAGCGACGTTTGCACACGCGGTGCAAGTGTTGCCCACATTGCCAGAAAAATGGCAATCGCCAGAAGCGGCACACCAAGCAGGCGCCAGATTTCACCAAACTGGGTGCGGGGGTTATCCCCTGCGGCGGCACGTAGAATGGGTGTCAGCCACGACAGGCCAAACACTTTGAACCATGCATCTGCCTTGTTGATGCGGGTAAAAAGCCGCGCACGGCGGGCCTCGTTGTCGAGAGTATCTGGGTCAATCGCGGTCATATCGGGTGTCCAACTGCTGTACTTAATGGGGGAGGGGCAAGCACTCACCTTGCGATCCAGCAAGGTGAGTGCATTGGCTTAGCCTTGGATCTGGCTGTCCACGACGGTCTGACCGGACTTCAGGCCAATCGGCAGGCTGTCGATATAGGCATTCGGTGTCCGCCCGTCATAGCCGATCCCGTCGATGATATCGGTCGCAGGCGTCGCCGCTTTGAAACCGTCACTGTCCCAGGGGAAGTCAGCTTCGTCTGCCATGCCGTCGTCAACCAGCAGGCGGGCGGCCTCGAGGTAAATGTCAGGGCGGTAAACGTCGGCTGCGGTTTCGATGTACCATTCATCTGACATCGTCTCGGAGATTTGACCCCAGCGGCGCATCTGGGTCAGGTACCAGATGGCGTCAGAGTAGAACGGATAGGTCGCATTGTAGCGAAAGAAGACGTTGAAGTCCGGCGCAGGCCGCACATCGCCTTTTTCAAACTCGAAGAAACCCGTCATTGAGTTTGCGATGACTTCGTAGTCAGCCCCTACGTATTCAGGGCGTGAAAGCATTTCGACGGCCTCGGGGCGATTTGCGTTCTCGTTTTCGTCAAGCCAGATCGCGGCACGGATCAGGGCTTTGGTCAGGGCCAGTGTCGTATTCGGGTTCTCTTCGGCAAATTCGGCGGTAATCCCGAACACTTTCTCAGGATTGTTCTTCCACATGTCATAGTCAGTGATTACGGGCACGCCGATGCCCTTGAACACGGCCTGTTGGTTCCAAGGCTCGCCCACGGCGTAACCAAAGATTGTGCCAGCTTCCATTGTCGACGGCATCTGTGGTGGTGGCGTGACAGATAGCAAGACATCAGCACCGATCTGGCCAGAGATATCTTGCGGGCTGTAGTATCCCGGCTCTAGCCCGCCAGCAGCAAGCCAGTAGCGGATTTCATAGTTGTGGGTCGAAACAGGGAAAACCATCCCCATATTGAACGGCTCACCACGGTCCTTGTAATCCTCGACGACGGGGGCCAGTGCGCTGGCGCTGATGGGGTGCTGGGGGCGGCCATCGTCCATCATCGGGACATTTGGCTTCATCTCAGCCCAGATATCATTGGATACGGTGATCGCGTTGCCGTTCAGGTCCATGGAAAACGGGGTAATAATGTGCGCCTCGGTGCCGTAACCGATCGTCGCGGCAAGTGGTTGACCGGCCAGCATATGCGCGCCGTCCAACTGGCCACTGATCACACCATCAAGCAGGACTTTCCAATTCGCTTGCGCCTCAAGCGTGACGAACAGGCCTTCGTCCTCGAAATAGCCCAGCTCATAGGCGACCGCCAGCGGGGCCATATCGGTCAATTTGATAAAGCCAAGCGTCAGGTCTTCTTTCTCTAGCTCCAAAAACTCGGCCGAGGCTGCCGTAGCTACCAGGCTGGACGTGGCCAGCAGTATCGCAAGGGTCTTTTTCATTCTCAGTTCCTTTCAAAGCCCCGAGGGGCGAAAAACAAAAAAGCCGCACGTAGGTACACGGGGGAGGAGATCCGTGTTCCATACGAGCGGCTTTGCTCTTGAAATTGCGCTGCCTACATTGTCAGCGCGAAATGGTGGGCGTCTTTGCCCCTTGATACGATGGTGGACCATCACCTTCGGGTTACGCAATGGTTTTTCTGCGCTGCCGCATAATTTCATGCGGCGGTGCAGAAACTGCTTAAGAATTCATCGCTGTTCATCCGAGAAATCGAAGGTTCTGCCGTCAAAGAAGGCATCCGGCGCAAGAATCATATGGCCTCTGGTCGAGGCAACGGCGCTTTCGTAGCGCAACGCGCCTTCCTTTTTTTCAGAAGCACCCGGCATGTCTGCCCCGACGCCAGACAAGTTCTGGCGGTACAGGTCGGACCGAAAGCATGCCTTTGCCTTTTGGATGCCACCCGCATCCGCGCCAAGTTGATGGGCAATCCATGCCGCCTGACTGCGCCATGGGAAAGAGGCCGCATATTTGTGAAACTGCAAGAATCGCTCAACGACAACCGGTGTCGCATTCTGCCTTGGGACGATGTGGCCTGTCAGGGCCGGATCAATTAAATCAGGCGAGACGCTAAGGTGCTCGCTTCGGCCAAGGATTTCGACTGCGAGGGACTTGTTCTTGGGGGCATCAAGCCAAGCAGAGGCATGGAATACGGCCCGCATTAGTCGACGTGCTGCTTCGTCATTCGTTTCTACCCAATCATGGCGGGCGGCCAGAACTTTTTCCGGTGCGAACTGCCAGACATCACGACCGGTCATGGCCAGCTCTGCTACATTTTTCTGGACAGCGACACTCCCCCAAGGTTCGCCAACCCAGAAAGCATCGACAAATCCGTCGGCGACGGCATCAGCCATGCGTTGTGGCGCAACGGTGATTTCTTCAATGCGCAAGTCCGGTGCGGCAGAGGACCAGTAGGACAAAAGCAAGCGATGCATCGAATAGTGAAACGGCACACCTATCCGCAGGGACTTGTCCTTGCGGGTGCCGAGGGCTTTCAAGATGGCATTTGCATCGCCAAATGGCACCGTTCCCATCTCGGAGGCCAAAGCTTTTGAAACGCCAAAAACGGTGCCATTGACCGACAACACCATCAGCGTATCCACACGTGCCGGCAGGCCGCCAAACCCGATCGACATCGCCACGGGCATTGGGGACAACATTTGCGCCGCATCCAGATGCCCAAGTGCCAGCATATCGCGCAGCGCCGACCATGACGGTTGGCGGACCAGATTGAGCACAAGCGCCTCTTCGGCGGCAAAGCCCAGCTCTTTCGCGATTACCAACGGCGCACAATCCACCAACGGGACATAGCCACAGTTCAGAACGGTCTTGCTCATGACAGAAGTTCCGCCGCTGTGACAAGCGCCAGAGCCACGTCGATGACTTTCCGGCTTTGTCCCATCGCCGTTTTGCGCAGCAGGTTGTAGGCGTCGTCTTCGGACATGCCGCGCTGGCGCATCAGAATACCCTTGGCGCGGTCTATCGTTTTGCGGTCCTCCAGCGCCTGTTTGGCCGCGTCCAGTTCCGACTGGATCTGGCGCATGATCTTGAACCGCGCAATTGCGGTTTGCAGCACCGGTTTGATCCGCTCCATTTTCAGGCCGTCGACCACATAGGCGCTGACACCGGCGTTCAGTGCCGCCTGTGTCAGATCGTCATCGGTTTGGTCAACAAAAAGGGCGACCGCCCGCTTGGACGTTTCTGTCGCGTAAGAGATATGTTCAAGCGTATCCCGATCAGGATTGGCGAGGTCAATCAGCACGATATCGGGGGCAAATTCCTTGACAGTCCGGTGCAGCGCCGAGATTTCCGCCAGCGCCTTGACGTCAGACCAGCCTGCTGCCCTAAGGGCATCGACAATTTCACGTACGCGTTCTGAATTCGATTCGACAACGAGAATGCGCAGATTTTGGTTCATGACGCTGTCATTTGTGATCGCTGGCGCAAGGTCAATATCCGGACGAATGATTGCAATCACTCACCGGCTTGCTCAGCGCATAAATCAAGCATCGTGGATGCATCTGCCTATCTTTTCAGCAACGTGAAAAACGAGGTTGTCCCGCAGATGAAACCGGCATTTGACAAGGGGAACGCGGGTAGCTGCCGATCGCTGCACCAATGAATTTTTTGCCTGTTTTACAAGCTGGCTGCTGGTGCGATTTGAAAATTCTGGACAGAAGTGTCTAGAGTGGTGCAAGTTCTGGACATGTCTGTCTAGGTAGGGTTGATTCCATGAAATCGCATTATCGTGCCGTCGTGATTGGTGGCGGTGTTGTCGGGACGTCAGTCCTTTATCATCTGGCGAAATTCGGATGGAAGGACGTGCTCTTGATCGAGCGGTCGGTGCTGACGGCGGGGTCAAGTTGGCATGCTGCCGGCGGTATCCATGCGCTGAACGCGGACCCGAACATCGCCGCCCTGCAAGCCTATACGATTGATTTGCTGCCAGAGATCGAAAAGGAATCCGGCCAGTCAATCGGGTGACACATGACGTTGGGTATGACACTTGCGGGGACT
>CBDTYC010000047.1:0-12986 GCA_965364495.1 uncultured Yoonia sp.
TCACGATTCTCAATCTGGACGGCCAGCCGTCGACGGATGCGGCAGATGCGCTGGGTATCTTGCCGGGTGCACCGACAGAGTTGACTGTTGTTGTCCTGCGCCGGGAAGAGGTCGAAGTGATTGTGCCCGCTGCCCCGGCAGAACCGGTTGATGCTTCGCCGGCGGCGACTGAACCGGTTGCGACAGTCGCCTTGGCACCTGCCGCGGAGCAGACCGCAGCGGCCGTCGATCTGCCGCCTGCCGTGGAAGCTGCGACCGCTACCATTGAACAGACGGCCCTTGCTGCGGCCGATACGGTGCAAGATACCGCCGTTGCGGCGACAGATAGCGTCGATGTGTCGGCTGTTCTTACCCCTGCCGGCGCGCCAGCGGACGGACCGCGTGCGCAGGTTGGTGTTTACAGCGTTGAAGAGAACGCCAAGAACGCCGTTGCCAAAATCACTGCAGAGGGGATTGCCGCGCAAGTGACGCCGGTGTCGATGGGGGGGCGGACAGTATGGCAAGTCGTGGCTGGCCCATTGGTGAACGCAGGCGCAATCGCACAGCTCAAGGGCTTGGGGTTTGTGGATGCTTTTGTCTTGGCGGACAGTGAATAAGAATTACCAAAAGGACTTTCCCATGTGGTTAAAGACATTGCGCGGTTTCGCTCTTGCAGCCTGTCTGTCGGTTGCTCCGGCTATTCTTTCAGCGTTCGAGACGAACGCCCGCGCGGCTTATATCTATGACCAGTCGACCGGCACGGTGCTTTTGTCGAAGAACGCGCAAGAACCGTTGCCGCCAGCATCGATGTCAAAGCTGATGACGATCTATATGGCATTCGAAGCCGTTGCCGATGGGCGTTTGCAGATTGATGAATTGCTGCCGGTTTCGACCCACGCAGCCAGCTATGGCGGGTCATCGATGTTTCTGGACACGACTGACCGCGTTTCAGTCGAAGATTTGCTGCGCGGCGTGATTGTTGTTTCAGGCAATGATGCCAGCGCCGTTTTGGCCGAAGCCCTTTCGCCGGACGGGAGCGAAGCGGGGTTTGCCCGCATGATGACGGATCGCGCCCGCCAAATGGGGATGATGAATTCAACCTTTGCCAATTCGAATGGCTGGCCAGCTGTCGGACACCGGATGTCGATGGAAGACCTTGGCATTCTGGCAAACCGTTTGATCACGGATTTCCCGACTTTCTATCCACTTTTCGCCGAGACGGACTTCCCGTTTGACGGCCGCGTTCCCTCGAATTCCAGTAACCGGAACCCTGTCTTGTCGATGGGGCTGGGGGCGGACGGCCTTAAGACCGGCCACACCGAAGAGGCTGGATATGGGCTGGTTGGTTCAGCAAAGCAGGGTGACCGCAGGGTGATTTGGGTGATTACGGGTCTTGATAGCCGTCAAGAGCGGCAGGAGGAATCTGTCAAGATGATCAACTGGGCATTTCGCCAGTTTGCACAGACCGAGGTAGCAGCAGCAGGCGCGCGTATCGCCAGCGCAGACGTCTGGATGGGGGCGATGCCCACCGTAGGGCTGACAGTTGCAGAGGACTTGTCACTTCTGGTGCCTGTTCTGAACCAGGGGGATATAACAGCCGAGGTCGTCTATAATGGCCCGATCGAGGCGCCGATTGCTGCGGGCCAGCAGTTGGGTGAACTTGTCATCAATCTTGCCGATCTGCCTGAAAAACGCGTTCCCCTGATCGCCGAAAATGACGTCGCCCGTGGCGGCTTTGCCACCCGTATGCGCACAGCCGCCTTGGTCTTGTGGGGCAAATTCGGACCTGCGCGTGGCGATGAGGCTGCAGAGGGCGCATGAGCAAACCGCGCTTTATTACGTTTGAAGGTATTGACGGTTCCGGAAAATCCACGCAATCGCGCCGCTTTGCAGCACATCTGGAAGGGCAGGGCGCAGACGTCGTTCTGACGCGTGAACCCGGTGGCAGCCCGGGTGCCGAGGAAATCAGGCAACTGGTCTTGACCGGTGATCCGGACCGTTGGTCCCCCGAGACCGAGATATTGCTCTTTACCGCGGCCCGCCGTGACCACCTGGAAAAGATGATCGAACCGGCTTTGGCGGCAGGAAAAACCGTTATTTCAGACCGCTTCGCAGACAGCACGCGTGTTTATCAGGGTGCCACGCGCGGCGATCTGCGCAGCATGGTGGACAAACTGCACGCGTTGATGATTGGACGCGAACCCGACCTGACATTCATCATCGACATGGATCCTGCGACGGCTTTGGCGCGCGGTTTGGCACGCAAATCCGGCGAAGACCGTTTTGAAGACTTCGGTCTGCCGTTCCAAGAAACGCTTCGCCACGGGTTTCTGGCCTTGGCTCACGCAAATCCTGACCGCTGTGTCCTGATCGACGGCAACCGCACCCCTGACCAGATCGCCAGCGAGATCGCGGCCTACGCATGAGCGATGATGGCATCCCAGAACCGGACCGGATCGCCGGCGCACCACATCCGCGCGAAACCCCGACACTTTTCGGACAACAAAAGGCAGAGGCTGATTTCTTGGACGCCTACGCCGCTGGACGCATGCATTCGGGCTGGTTGATTACCGGTCCACGTGGCGTCGGGAAAGCCACATTGGCATGGAAAATCGCAACATTTCTGTTGGCGGACGAGGGGATCGGCCTGTTTGGCGACCCAAGCTTGACGGTTGATCCGGCACATCCCGATGCACGCCTTGTGCAATCGGGTGCGCATCCGCGCCTTTCCCTGATCCGCCGCCCTTGGGACGAAAAGACCAAGAAACTGAAATCAGAGATCACCGTTGATGCCGTGCGCAACCTTAAGAAATTCTTTCATATGTCTGCGGCGGATGGCGGGCGGCGGGTCGTCATTGTCGATGCGGCAGACGAATTGAACCGCAACGCCGCCAATGCCATCCTCAAAGAACTTGAAGAACCACCCGCGATGGCCACGATGCTGCTGATCGCGCATCAGCCGTCGCGGCTTTTGCCAACGATCCGGTCGCGATGTCGCGAATTGCGCTGCAACAGGTTGAATGCATCCGACTTGCAGCAGGCCATTGGCCAAGCGGGGCATCCGTCTGATCAATCCGAAAGTCTGGCGACGCTGGCCGGTGGATCTGCCGGCGATGCGATCCGGCTGTTAAACCATGACGGCTTGCCGCTTTATGCGGAAATAGTGAAAACTTTGGGTGGATTGCCACGAATTGACCGGACCGCAGCCCTGCGTCTGGCCGATGCTTGCGCGGGGCGCGGTGCGGATGTGCGCTTTGGTCTGACGCTTGATCTGATTGATCTGTTCTTGTCGCGCGCGGCGCGTGCAGGGCTGTTGGGTGAACCTGCCGCACAAGGGGCGCCGGGCGAAGCGCGGCTTTTGGCCCGTATCGCGCCGGATGATCGTGCAGCGCGAAGGTGGGCGCAATTGCAGCAGGATTTGACCGAACGGTCGCGGCACGGGCGTGCGGTCAACCTTGACCCTGCGGCATTGATCCTTGATATGATCTTCAAGATCGAAGAGACGGCGCAAGCTACTGCCATCGCCTGAAAGCCCCGACATGACCCAAGCCACAATCGTCGATAGCCATTGCCACCTTGATTTTCCGGACTTCGACGCTGAGCGCGACGATGTTGTTGCACGTGCGGTTGCGGCGGGTGTGACGCGGATGGTGACGATCTGCACACGGTTACGGCTGGAACCGCAGGTCAGGGCCATCGCCGAGCATTATCCGCAGGTTTTTTACGCCGCAGGCACCCACCCGATGAGTGCGGCGGACGAACCGCTCGCGACCACGGATGCATTGATCGCGATGTCGCACCATCCGAAGTTTGTGGGCATTGGTGAAACCGGACTAGATTATTTCTACACCGCCGAAACTGCAGAGATCCAGAAACAGTCTTTGCGGATCCATATTGCGGCCGCGCGCGAAACCAAACTGCCATTGATCATCCACGCCCGTGCGGCCGACGACGACATGATCCGTATTTTGCGCGAAGAATACGCAAACGGGGCATATACTTGTGTCATGCATTGTTTTTCCAGCAGCGCTGAACTGGGCAGGGCCGCCCTTGATCTGGGGTTCTACCTGTCAATGTCCGGCATTGCGGCATTTCCGAAAAGCAAGGAACTCCGCGATATTTTTGCCCATGCGCCGGTAGACCGCGTGCTGGTCGAAACGGATAGCCCCTACCTTACGCCGCCGCCATTTCGCGGCAAACGCAATGAACCCGCCTATACTGCCCACACGGCAAAGGTCGGAGCAGAGGTATTTGGCCTGAGCTACGAAGACTTTGCCAAGCAAACCAGCGACAACTTTGACCGCCTGTTCTGGAAAGCCACGTCATGAGCGACACGATCAGCTTTCGCATCCTTGGTTGTGGGTCGTCGGGTGGTGTGCCGCGTTTGGGCGGGCAATGGGGGGCGTGTGATCCGGCCAACCCCAAAAACGCCCGTATGCGGTGTTCGCTGCTTGTGACCCGCCAAAGCGGCGACAAGTTTACCCGCGTCCTGATTGATACGACACCTGATATGCGTAGCCAGTTGTTGGCAGCCGATGTTGGTACGCTTGATGCAGTTGTTTACACCCATAGCCATGCCGACCATGTCCATGGGATTGATGACCTGCGTATGATCGTCTTCAACATGCGTCAGCCTTTGCAGGTATGGGCGGACGGCGATACGAGCAACGACCTGTTGGGGCGCTTTGGTTATGCCTTTGTCCAGCCCAAAGGGTCTGCTTATCCGCCAATCTGCGAGCTGAATGCGATTGAGGGTGATATTACGGTCAGCGGTGCCGGCGGGGACATCGTCCTGACACCATTCGAAGTGGCGCACGGGCGTATCGAAGCATTGGGCTTTCGGATCAACGATGTGGCCTATCTGCCCGATGTGTCCAGTATTCCTGACACCGCATGGAAAACACTGCAACACCTCGACACATGGATCGTTGACGCGTTGCGACGTGAACCGCACCCGACACACTCGCATTTGGCCAATACGCTTGACTGGATCGCACGCGCGGCCCCGCGGCATGCGATCCTGACAAACATGCACACAGACCTTGATTACGCGACAGTCGCCGCCGAAACCCCCGACCATATCCAGCCTGCATATGACGGACTTACCATTACTAAGCCCGCTAAATGAACGTCTTCTAACGACGACTACCCCCGCCGGAGGCATCAACGTCACCGCACAGCCGCTATCCAAAGGATTTCCGAATGGCCGCCCTGATTGATGTCATCCTGCCCGTCTTTCTGGTGATCGGATTTGGCTATCTGGCTGTGTGGAAAGGTTTTTTCAACGACGCTGGTGTCGATGGGCTGATGAAGTTCACCCAGAACTTTGCTATTCCCTGCCTGTTGTTTCGGGCGATCTCGTCGCTGGATCTGGGGCAGAGCTTTGATCTGGCCCTTCTGGCAAGCTTTTATACCGGTGCATTGACCGGCTTTTTTGCGGGCCTTTTGGGCGCACGTTATATTTTTGGGCGTGACTGGGAAGACAGCGTCGCTATTGGTTTTTGCTGTCTGTTTTCAAACTCGCTGCTGCTCGGCCTGCCAATAACCGAGCGGGCCTACGGGGTATCGGCGCTTGAAGCGAACTATGCGATCATCGCGATCCATTCACCGTTTTGCTATGCGGTCGGGATTACAGCGATGGAAATTGCCCGCAACCGCGGCGGCAATATCGCCGCATTGCCCGCCAAAGTCATCAAGGCGATGTTCAACAACGCCCTGATCCTTGGAATTACCTTGGGGTTCATCGTGAATTTGGGCGGTATTCCTGTGCCATCTGTTGTGACAGATGCCCTGGACCTGATGGTACGCGCGGCGCTGCCTGCGGCGCTGTTCGGACTTGGCGGCGTCCTATATCGCTATCGGCCCGAAGGCGACATGCGCACGATCCTGTTTGTGGTCGCGATATCGTTGATCCTGCACCCGCTGATCGTGTGGGGTATGGCGAAAAGCAATGATTTGTCAGACACGACCCTTCGCTCGGCTATCTTGACGGCAGCAATGGCACCGGGCGTAAATACTTATGTATTTGCAAATATGTACGGCAAGGCACGGCGGGTTGCCGCCTCAGCGGTGTTGATGGGCACAGGTTTGTCGATCTTCACCGTTTGGCTTTGGCTGGCGGTTCTGCCCTAGATGCCTTCGGCAAGGATGATCATGCTGATTGCATTGTCGCGCCTGATCTGAGCCACCTTTTGGTATTCGGGATCATAGTAAAGCGCCTGCGCGCTAGCATAGTCCGGAAACTCGAAGATCACGTGACGGCTATAGGGGCTGCCTTCGGGCGCTTCTGAGGCACCACCACGCACAATCGGTTTTCCACCATGTGCTTCTATGATTGGCGAATTGCCGGTGATGTAGTCCTGATATGCCTCTGCGTTCGTGACCGTGATGTGACCGATGATATAACCTTTGGGCATTGGGCTACTTCCTTTGTTGCACCGCGCGACCGCTAAACTGTCCGGCATTTGGACTTGCTGCAAGTTATTGTTGCTTTTTTGGTCCGAAGCCGTGCGAGTTGCGTAAAGACCTATATGCATCATTTCTTTTTGACGAATGCGACCACCCTCGGGGTTCAGGTGTCAAACAGACCTTGAAACGAATGGAGATTTCTTATGCGTATGCTGCCACTTTTTGCGATCATGACTGCGGTCATGACCACGACGGCCATAGCCCAACCCCGCGCGGCGTCCGTCGGGGTGCAAGAAGTCGAAATCCGCGCCTTGGCCGAGACAATTCCAGTCTTCGCGGAAGTCATTACTGCGCGCGATGGCAATATCGCAGGACGCGTTGCCGGCAGCGTTGAAACCGTCGCCGTCTTGAAAGGCAGCCGCGTCGAAGCTGGTGACCTGTTGGTTGCGTTGAATGCAGAATTGCTCAAAATTCAGGTTGCGCAGTCCCAAGCACAATTGGCCGAGGCCGAGGCGGGAACCGATACGGCGAACGCCCGCATCGACCGCGCCAGAATTGCGCTGGACCGGATCGAGGCTTTGCGCGGTGGGACTGCCTTTAGCCAAGGTCGCTTTGACGATGCCCGCGCAGATTTTCTGGAGGCAGAGGCGCTTTTTGCAGAAGCGCAGGCGCGGGCCAGAAGTGCGCAAGCGCGTATGGCGGAATCGCGGTACCAGTTGGAGCGTAGTGAAATTCTCGCGCCATTTTCGGGCATTGTACTGGAAGTGAACACAATCCCCGGTGCCTTCATTCAAGCTGGAACACCCATCGTTCGTCTGCTTGATACGGATGCCTTCGAAGTGCAGGCCAACGTCCCGTCGCGCTACACAGCGTTCCTTGAACCGGGGCAATTGGTGCAGGCCAGTACGGAAACAGATGCAGCACTGGCGCTGGAGTTGCGGGCAGTCCTGCCGCTCGAGAATCCGTCGACCCGCACCCGTGCCGTGCTTTTTGCCGCCCCCGAACTGTCGACGATGGGCGGTGCAGCGGTTGGACAGTCATTGAACGTGCAAATTCCTGTTGGTGAAGCGCGCGAAGTGTTGTCGGTGCCAAAAGATGCGTTGGTCCAAGGGGCCGGCGGCTGGACAGTCTTTGTCGCCGCCGAGGATCAGGCCCAACCGCGAGCGGTCACTTTGGGTGTTCCGCTGGGCGATCGCTATGAAGTGCTCTCGGGTCTTTCCTCGGGTGATCTGGTCGTTGTGCGCGGCAACGAACGTTTGCGTCCCGGACAACCGATTGCGCCAGAGCTGTTGGAGGCGAACTGATGGATTTCATCCGCTACGCAATAGACCGTCCGGTCGCGGTGATTGCGGCGGTCTTGATGGCCGTCCTATTCGGTATTCTGGCGCTGACCCAAATCCCGATCCAGCTTGCACCGGATGTGCGCAAGCCGATCGTCGTGATTTCCACCAGCTGGCCCGGTGCCGCACCCTCGGAGATCGAACGTGAAATCGTGAACCCGCAAGAGGAAACACTGCGCGGGCTGGACGGGCTAGAGATCATGACATCGCGTGCGCGCAGCGGTCAGGCGGAAGTCACGCTAGAGTTCGCGATAGGCACAGACATGAGCCAATCGCTCTTGCTGGTCTCGAACCGGTTGGACCGTGTGGGCGGCTATCCGGACGAGGCAAACGAGCCGACGTTGAATACGTCCGGTGCGGACGACAGCCCGATCGCATGGGTGTTGATCACGGCAGCAGAGGGCAACACAACGCCGATGCCGTCTTATGGGAACTTCCTGGAGGATGTTGTCAAAGACAGGGTAGAACGCATCGCCGGTGTAGCAGCCGTGAACGTCTTTGGAGGTGTTGGACAAGAGTTGCAGGTCGTGGTGGACCCTCAGCGCCTGTCTCGTTTTGGGCTGACAGTTCCAGAAGTTGTCCAGCGGTTGCGGGCCGAGAATATCTCGATCTCGGCGGGCGATGTGGACGAGGGCAAGCGCCGTTATGTTGTGCGCACCGAAAGCAATCTGAATACGGTCGAGGCGATCAGCAAGGTGGTCTTGCGATCGGATGCGGCCAACGGCGGAACCGGACGCGTGCGCGTAAGCGACGTGGCCGATGTGGGTTTTGCCTACAAGGAAAGCACAGCGCGATTGCGATTCAAAGGGCAGCCTGGTCTGGCGTTCAACGTTGTCCGTGAAGCGGGTGCAAATGTGATCACCGTCATGGAGGAATTCCGCCTCGTTCTGGACGAATTGCAGGCAGGTCCCGTTGCTGCGCAAGGCCTTGTGATGCAGCAAGTCTACGACGAGACGATCTATATTGAAGGTGCAATCGATCTGGTCACCCAGAATATCTATATCGGCGGAGCGCTCGCTGCACTGATCCTGATATTGTTTCTGCGCTCGCCGCGCGCCGTCATTATCGTGTCACTTTCAATTCCGGTGTCGATCGTTGCCACCTTCGTTGTCATGGCGGCAACGGGGCGTACTTTGAACGTGATTTCACTTGCCGGTATTGCTTTTGCCGTCGGGATGATCGTTGATGCTGCAATTGTTGTCTTGGAAAATATCTACCGTTTGCGCGAAGCTGGCTATTCTCGTCGCGAAGCCGCGTATAAGGGCGCAAAACAGGTTTGGGGCGCAATCCTTGTGTCGGCCCTTACGACCGTTTTGGTATTCGTTCCAATCTTGATCATGCAACTGGAGGCCGGACAGCTTTTCCGCGATATCGCTGTCGCTATTTCGGTTTCTGTCCTGTTGTCATTGGTTGTGGCGGTCACAGTGATCCCCGCACTTGCCAGTCGGTTGTTGCGTGAAGACGGCAAAAAAGCGATGCGGATTTGGGGGCTTGATCATCTTGCGTCCGGTTTTCGAACGATGGTGATGGCCTATGTGCGCATGACTGTGCGTTTCCGGCTTGTCGGGATCGTGATGGTGGCAGCGATTGCGGGTGGTGCCGCAGTCGCAAGTTGGACGTTCCTGCCAAAGCTGGAATACCTGCCAGAGGGGAACCGCAACCTTGTCTTTGGCCTGATCATCCCACCACCCGGCTATAACCTTGACACAACCGAAACCATTGCCCAGCGGATCGAGGCTGTGGCCCAACCACTGTGGGAGGCGGCGCCGGCCACGCAAACCGCTGATGGCGTCCCGACGATTGACAGTTTCTTTTTCGTCGCAACCCCCGGCAATTCTTTCGTGGGGGCAGGGGCTGTCGATAGCCAGCGTGCCGGAGAACTGATCCCTGTCCTGAGCCGTCCGATTTTTGCTGAACCGGGTACATTTGGTTTCATGACCCAGCCGTCACTTTTTGGCCGTGGTGTCGGCGGCGGGCGCGCAATTGAATTGAACGTGTCAGGACAAGATCTTGATGAAATACTCGGCGTCGCCGGACGTGCAGCCGGCATTCTCGGAGGCTTGCTGCCGCGCAGCGAAGGGCACCAGTTCCGTCCTATTCCGGGGTTGGAATTGGGCGCGCCGGAAATCCGCTTGATCCCCGATCGCTTGCGTCTTGCTGATGCGGGGCTAACAAGTTCCGGCTTGGCTGCGACTGTTGATGCGTTCAATGACGGGCTGAGGGTTGCCGAAATAACCGTCGGGGCAGAGCGCGTGGATCTTGTTTTGAAGGGTGATCCCGATCTCAACGGTGCAGTGCGTACGCAAGACGTTGGCAACTACCCCGTGGTTACACCAAGTGGGCAGATTGTTCCGGTTTCTGCTTTGGCAGATGTTGTTCTGACAGCAGGTCCAACGGAAATCAGGCACCGTGAACGCCTGCGGACTGTGACGTTAGAAGTGCGACCAGCGGACAATCTGCCATTGGAGGAAGCGGTCGAATTGCTGGAACGCGAGGTCGTGGCCGTCTTGCAGGAACAAGGTATCCCGAACGACATCCGGCTTAGTGTGTCGGGCACCGCCGATCAGCTGAGCCAGACGTGGTCGGCAATCCAGATCAATCTGGTTGTTGCACTGATCATCGTGTTTCTGGTGATGGCGATCTTGTTTGAAAGTTTTGTGCTTCCACTGGTGATCTTGATTTCCGTTCCCATAGCAGCGGCAGGCGGGGTTGGCGGCTTGGCTGTCCTGAATCTGTTTCAGGCGCAGCCGATGGATATGCTGACATTGCTTGGTTTTGTAATTCTGGTCGGGATTGTGGTCAATAATGCGATCCTGATCGTCCACCAAGCACTGTTTCACCTGCGCGAAGACGGGATGGAGCCTGTTGCCGCAATTGAAGAGGCGACCAGTAACCGTATCCGTCCGATTTTCATGTCCACGCTGACCAGCGTTATGGGGATGCTGCCTTTGGTAATTTTCCCGGGTGAAGGGTCAGAGCTTTACCGTGGTTTGGGGGCTGTGGTCGTTGGCGGGCTGTCCATGTCGGCCTTTTTGACCTTGCTGACTGTGCCGCCACTGCTGCGGTTATGTATCCGCAAGCCAGAGTCGCAGGGTGGTGAAATGCCTGTTGGCGCGCCCGCAGAATAGCGTTTTGACGTCGCGCGGATCGTTCTATTTGCGGGGCGTTTGGTGATGTCATATTGGTCACACTTCTTTTTTGCGAATAGTTCTCATTTACATTTACAAGTGCCGGTAAGTCTCTTAAACCACAAGGGCGCTAAGCCGTTGTTTTACAAAAGGACGTGTCAGAAACCATGATCAGACTGCTTTCCAGTGCCATTTGCGCCGCAGTGTTCTCTACGGCAACATTTGCCGAAGGCCACTTCAAGGTCGTGACTACTTTTACGGTGATCGCCGATATGGCGCAGAACGTCGCGGGCGACGCTGCGGTTGTCGAAAGCATCACCAAGGCAGGGGCAGAAATCCACGGATATCAGCCAACCCCGCGCGATATCATTCGCGCCCAGGATGCCGATTTGATCTTGTGGAACGGTCTGAACCTCGAACTGTGGTTTGAACAGTTCTTCGGCAACCTCTCTGACGTGCCAAGCGCCACATTGACGGACGGCATTGTTCCGATGAGCATTTCATCGGGTGAATACGACGGTAAACCCAATCCCCACGCTTGGATGGGTCTTGAAAATGCGCTGATCTACGTCGACAACATCCGTGATGCCTTTATCGCGCATGACCCCGCAAATGCGGACACCTACAGCGTCAATGCCGATGCCTACAAAGCGGAAATCACGGCGACAATCGCGCCACTCCGCGACACGATCCTTGCCGTGCCGGAAGCACAGCGTTGGTTGGTCAGTTGTGAAGGGGCGTTCAGCTATCTGGCGCGCGATTTCGGGATGCAGGAGCTTTATCTCTGGCCGATCAATGCCGATGCACAAGGCACACCGCAACAGGTGCGCCGCGTGATCGATACCGTGCGCGCCAATGACATTCCGGCAGTGTTCTGTGAAAGCACAGTCAACCAGGCACCAGCCGAACAGATCGCCCGCGAGACCAACGCGCAGTATGCGGGCGTGCTTTATGTGGACAGTCTGACAACCGCGGACGGGCCAGTGCCGACCTATCTGGATTTGTTGCGCGTGACGACCGAAACCATTGCCGCGGGCCTGACACAATGACCACCGTTCCCGGCCTTATCGCGCATGATCTGACTGTGGCGTACCGCAACGGGCACACGGCATTGCGCGACGCAAGCTTTGAGATTCCCACAGGAACAATCACGGGGTTGGTCGGGGTGAATGGCGCGGGGAAATCAACGCTTTTCAAGGCGATCATGGGCTTTGTGCCTGCCGCACGCGGCGAAATCTCGATCCTTGGCATGCCAGTGGCAGAGGCACTGCGCCGCAATATCGTGGCTTACGTTCCTCAATCGGAAGAGGTCGATTGGACCTTTCCGGTTCTGGTTGAGGACGTGGTGATGATGGGCCGCTATGGCCACATGGGGTTTTTCCGCAGACCCAAGAAGGCTGACCATAATGCAGTCACGGCTGCATTGGCGCGGGTCAACATGTCCGATTTCCGCCACCGTCAAATCGGCGAGCTTTCAGGCGGGCAACGAAAACGCGTTTTTCTTGCCCGTGCCTTGGCCCAGGAAGGTCAGGTGATCCTGCTGGACGAACCCTTTACAGGCGTCGATGTCAAAACCGAAGACGCGATCGTCGCGCTTTTGCGTGATCTGCGTGACGAAGGGCGCGTGATATTGGTCTCGACCCATAACCTCGGGTCGGTGCCAGAGTTTTGTGATCGTACGATCCTCGTCAAACAGACAGTGCTGGCGTACGGTCTGACTGAACAGACCTTTACCCGCGAGAATTTGGAACTGGCCTTTGGCGGGGTCTTGCGCCACTTCGTTCTGGGCGGTTCTGATCTGCATGACGACGATGACAGCCGCCAGATCCGCGTGATCACGGATGATGAACGTCCATTTGTTGTCTACGGCGACGATTACAAATCACAAGCTCCCGACAGCGAGAAAGAACCAAGCTGATGCAGGTGCTGCTAGAGCCTTTTAGCTACAGTTACATGTTCAACGCGATGTGGGTCAGCGCCCTTGTCGGCGGGGTCTGCGCGTTTCTATCGGCCTATCTGATGCTGAAAGGCTGGTCCCTGATCGGCGACGCGCTCAGCCATTCCATCGTGCCGGGCGTTGCCGGTGCGTATATTCTTGGTTTGCCCTTTGCTTTGGGGGCCTTTGCCGCTG
>CBDTYC010000048.1:0-12877 GCA_965364495.1 uncultured Yoonia sp.
ATTACTCTGACTGGCCGACAATCCCGCAGCTATACGTCAAAGGCGAATTTGTCGGCGGCTGCGACATCATTACGGAAATGACGCTGTCAGGCGAGCTTGATACGCTTTTTGCCGAAAATGGCGTGAACTTCGATCAAGACGCAGCCAACAAAATCCGTGAAGCCAACGCCTAATTGATGATGGAGGGCGCTACGCCCTCCATTCTGTCAACCAGCTTCGATCTGGTCGGCCAAAGCTTCTGCACGTGCAGCAAGCTCTGCGAGGCCGTCTGCCACATGCGCGGGGACCACGGGGACTTCAACCCGAACAGGTTCGGGTGCCGGTTGCGATTTGAGGTTTTCGACATAGGCCCGCGCTTCGGCGGTTTCTGCTTCAAGCTCGCGCACCTTGTCTTCTAGTCCTGCTGTTTTGTCTGCCAACATCAAACCGGCCATGAGCAGCATACGTGCTTCGGGCAAGCGGCCGATCTGATCAGCCAGATGCTTGGCCTCGACATCAAGCATGGCGGCGGCAGAGTGCAGAAAGTGTTCTTCGCCCTCTTGGCAAGAAACCTCGAACGTCCGGCCAGCAATGGCGATTTCAACTTGCGGCATTGGCGCTCTCCTCGATCAGTGGCTTGAGTTCGGACAATATGGCGTCCATCTCGGCGGCATCGGCGGTCCGCTGCGCATGCAAAGCCGCAATTTCAGCAGCGACCGCATCACTATGAAGTTCGGGCGAAAGCCCCGTTGTCACCGTCTCGCGTAGTTTGGTGTTCATTTCGCGCAACTGCACGTTAGACGCGCGCAGCTTTTGCAGTTCGGCGTCCAGCTTCATCATCTGACTGCGCTGGGTCTCGACACGTGCGGTCAGCGTGGACACTTGCGTGTCCTGACGGTCTTTCAGGATCGCGACCCGCTGCACCAACTCGGCGTTTGCCGCACGTTCATCCTCGAGTGCGGCCTTCAGTGTCGCATCGGATGCACCCTGCCCTGCACGGTTGTCCAAACCTTTTCTGATCCGATCAAGCGCCTCGGTGATGCGGCCTTCTAATGCACTGATGTCACTCATATACCTGTCCTTTCGCAGCAAGGACGCCCTTGCCTGCATTGTTCTACGTGCCGGGTCTTGCCGCACCCCGGTGGGCTTTGCGGCAGTCAGAAACCGAATCGTATCTGCTTGGTGGCAGGTTAAGCGATCCCCCCTGCGCCCGCAAACGGCCATGCGCCTGAAATAAGAAGAACTTAGCCGTCGCGCTTGATCTTAGAGAGGGGGCTGATATGACGCTGGGCAAGCATGATGCCCTTCTTTGTTAATAGGATCTGATCACCTTGGATATTGCAGCCCTTCGCTCCGCCCACCCTGACCACTGGAAAAAAGCCACTGCCATTCGCACATTGACGCTGGACGCGGTTGCGGCTGCGAACTCTGGCCACTCTGGCATGCCGATGGGCATGGCCGATGTTGCGACCGTGCTTTTCGAAAAGCACCTCGCATTTGATCCAAAAGCGCCGCACTGGCCGGATCGCGACCGCTTTATTCTGTCAGCGGGCCACGGATCAATGTTGCTTTATTCGCTGATGTATCTGACCGGCTACGAAGATATGCCACTCGACCAGATCAAGGACTTCCGTCAATGGGGCGCCAAAACAGCCGGCCACCCCGAGTTCGGGCATGCACGCGGCATCGAAACAACCACTGGTCCCTTGGGTCAGGGCATCGCGAACTCGGTAGGGTTTGCAATCGCAGAAGAAATCCAGCGCGCCACGTGGGGGCAGAAGATTGTCAATCACAACACATACGTGATGGCCGGCGACGGCTGCCTGATGGAAGGGATCAGCCAGGAAGCAATCGCGCTTGCTGGTATGCAGAAACTGCGCAATCTGATTGTATTCTGGGATAACAACAACATCACAATCGACGGCACTGTCGATATCGCGGATATTACCAATCAGCCAATGCGCTTCGAGGCCTCTGGCTGGCATGTCCAGTCCATCGACGGTCACGACCCCGAAGCGATTGACGCTGCAATCACCGCCGCCAAAAAGGACCCGCGTCCTTCCATGATTGCTTGTAAGACGCATATCGCACTGGGCCATGCGGCGCAGGATACGTCCAAAGGTCACGGCGCGCTGACCAATGCAGACCAGCTGAAAGCCGCAAAAGAGGCTTATGGCGCGCCGCTGGGTGCATTCGAGGTTCCAGCCGACGTCAAAGCCCAATGGGAAGCCATGGGCACGCGTGGTGCCACGGCGCACGCTGCTTGGCACGACCGGTTTAACAACCTGTCAGCCAGCAAGCAAAACGAGTTCAAGCGCATCTATGCGGGCGAAGCACCCAAGCGTTTGGCCTCGACCGTTCGTGCGTTGAAAAAGCAAATCAGTGAAACCGCGCCTTCGGTCGCGACCCGCAAATCTTCGGAAAATGTACTGGCTGCAATCAACCCGATCATGCAAGAAACAATCGGTGGTTCGGCTGACCTGACTGGGTCCAACAACACGTTGACCGCTGATATGGGCGTTTTCCATCCGGATACGCGCAAAGGCCGCTACATCTATTACGGTGTGCGCGAACACGGTATGGCTGCTGCGATGAACGGCATGGCACTACATGGTGGTGCGCGGCCCTATGGCGGTACATTCATGTGCTTCACCGACTACGCACGAGGGGCGATGCGTCTGTCCGCGCTGATGGGTATCCCGACCACCTATGTGATGACCCATGACAGCATCGGCCTTGGTGAAGACGGCCCGACACATCAACCGGTCGAGCATCTGGCGATGTTGCGCGCCACTCCAAACACCAATGTCTTCCGCCCTGCGGATACAGTTGAAACAGCAGAAGCTTGGGAACTGGCGCTTACATCGCAAAAGACCCCCAGCGTTCTGGCATTGACCCGCCAAAACCTGCCGACTGTCCGGCTCGAACACAAAGGCAAGAACCTGACCGCGCAAGGTGCCTATGTCCTTGCTGACGCAACCGGCAAACGTCAGGCGATCCTGTTGGCAACCGGTTCGGAAGTATCCATCGCAATGGAAGCCCGCGCCCTGCTCGAGGCCGAAGGTATCGGAACACGTGTTGTGTCCATGCCGTGCTGGGAACTGTTCGAGGAACAGGAAGAATCCTACCGCAAGCGCGTCTTGCCGGGTGGCCCGGTGCGGGTCGCAGTCGAGGCCGGCATCCGCTTTGGCTGGGATCGCTGGCTCTTTGGTGAGCGCGGCAAGCGCGAGAAATCGGGCTTTATCGGCATGCACGGGTTTGGCGCATCCGCTCCGGCAGAAGAGCTATATGAAAAGTTTGGCATCACAGCCAAAGATACGGCTGAAAAGGTCAAATCTCTGCTGAAGTAATCAATGCAGGCCACCGTTATGACATTTACAAAAATTGTTGGCGCGGTGGCCCTCATCGGCATTGTGACTTTGGTCAGCTGCACAGAAGACACGGCTGACAATCGCGCGGGCGCCCCCGTTTTCGCTGAAACTGGCGATATCGATGGATTTGCTATCAGCGTACTTGACGGTTTGCAGCCCGCGTCGATCAGCGAGAGCCGCGAATATTGCGGCTATGTATATGAAACAGACGACGGGCGGCTTGCCACCACGCCGATTGTGCAGGGCGGTGAAGACTTTTGTGACCTTCCTGAACCAGACGAGTCAACGCTCGCGTCCTTTCACACGCATGGCGGGTTCTCCGACAAATACGACAACGAAGTGCCTTCCATTGACGACGTGACAGGCGACTTCGATGCAGAAATCGACGGCTATGTCGCAACGCCAGGCGGGCGTGTTTGGCTGATCGACGCGCAAACCCGCAAGATTCGGCAATTATGCACCGCGCCTTGCATCACCGCGGACCCTGAAAACGACCCCGAAGATGCAGGATTTGTGCCGCAGTCATTTACCTTGCCAGAGTTGCGCGCGCGTCTTCACTAAGCTTCAGCGCGTGAACAGCACCGGAAACCAGTCTTCGCGCAGTTTTTGGCCTGCTGTCATTCCGTGTCCGGGAAATGGCGGAGACGTTGGACCGGGGCGTTCGACATAGCGCGCATCATC
Source organism: uncultured Yoonia sp. (assembly GCA_965364495.1). Lineage (GTDB taxonomy): Bacteria > Pseudomonadota > Alphaproteobacteria > Rhodobacterales > Rhodobacteraceae > Yoonia. Next base: position 4,032 of record CBDTYC010000048.1, read on the forward strand.
CCCCAACAAGCGCAACGAGAACGCGCGCCGGCGCGCACCCGCCGCATTACCGCGGGCACCGTGTAAAATGCCGTAGTGAAACGCTACCGCGTCGCCTGGCTCCATTTCGAACTCGACGATGTCCATTCCTTCGGCATCCGGGTCGGGAACAGGCATGAAATCCTGATCGCTCGGGTAAAAGTCGGTCTGCGATAACCAGCGTGTCGGCAAGACGGCGCGCGGCCACTTGTGTGAGCCTTTGACACAGCGCAAAGACGCTTCGCGGACTGGATCAAGTGGCGACCAAAAACTGACTGTCTGCGTCCCTTCAACAAAATAATAGGGGCTATCCTGATGCCACGGCGTCGGTTTTGATGTTCCCGGCTCTTTGACCAGAACATGATCATGGAACAACTGACAGCTTTGCGATTGCATCAAGTCTGCTGCAACTTCTGCGGCAGGCGATTGTCGGGCTGCCGCTTCAAACGGGGCGATCCGGCCCCAATTGCAGTAATCATCAAAAAAGCGTCCTGCCTCGCCTTTGTGCAGGTTTTCAGCGGCGTAAGGTCCCGGTTCTGCCATGTTGGTGGCGATACCGTCGCGCAGGGCGTCCACCCAGTCGGCAAACAAACCTTTGATCAGAACAACCCCGTCGCGTTGATAGGTGTCAACATCCGCTTGGGTGACCAATTTATGCATTTTTCCGTCCCTTTGTGTCCGCTCGATCCTATGCATTCGCGAATCGATTCGACAGTCGCCAATGTGTTTGCGGTAACAGTGGCATATCTACCAGTTTCGTTATCGCTAACGGGCTGCGTTACCGTTAACATATTGAATGAACGTGATTTTTTCTTCCCACGCAGTGTGTGCATCCGTATACGGCGGTTAACAGTAATTGCGGCGAAGGAATGCATCAATGACCGTCACTATCGGGATCAACGGATTTGGCCGCATCGGACGGTGCACTTTGGCACATATCACCGAAGCCGCGCGCAATGATGTGCAAGTCGTCAAGATCAATGCAACCGGCCCGATCGAGACCAACGCACATCTGCTGAAATACGACAGTATTCACGGACGCTTTGGCAGCCCAATCAAGGTTTCAGGCAATACACTTGATCTGGGTCGTGGCCCGATTGATGTGATGTCTACCTATGATCCCGAGGAATTGAACTGGGACGGCGTTGATGTCGTTCTGGAATGCACGGGGAAATTTAACGATGGTGCCAAGTCAGCCGTCCATCTTTCGCGCGGCGCAAAGAAAGTCCTGATCTCTGCGCCAGCGACGAATGTTGACCGGACCGTCGTTTACGGCGTGAACCACCGCGGCCTGATCGCATCAGAGCGCATGGTTTCCAACGGGTCCTGCACGACCAACTGCCTTGCCCCGCTTGCCAAGGTCCTGAATGACGCAATCGGGATCGAGCGCGGGATCATGACCACGATCCACAGCTATACCGGTGACCAGCCGACGCTGGACCGCCGTCATAGCGATCTCTATCGCGCCCGCGCTGCGGCAATGGCAATGATTCCCACCTCGACCGGTGCGGCAAAGGCCTTGGGCGAAGTTCTTCCGGAACTCGCGGGCAAGCTGGACGGCACCGCGATGCGGGTCCCTACCCCGAACGTCAGTGCGGTCGACCTGACATTCGAGGCCGGAAAATCTGTGACCGTCGCCGATGTGAATGCGATCGTGGCAGAGGCCGCAAATGGGTACATGGGCATGGTCATGTCCTATGATGACGAGGCAAAGGTCAGCATCGATTTCAACCACACCACCGAAAGCTGTATCTTTGCACCTGACCAGACCAAAGTCGTCGGCGGAAAAACCGTCCGTGTTCTGGCATGGTATGACAACGAATGGGGTTTTTCGGCGCGGATGGCTGATGTTGCCGCAACAATGGGTCGCCTGCACTAAGCAAGTTCTTTGCCATTTCTGAATCATCTCGCTACATCGTATTCTTATGACGAATACGATTGCCATCTGGCTCGCCCTGATCATCGGCGCATTGCTTGCGTTCGATTATTTCCAATATGATTGGGCAAACACAGTATTCCTGCTGCGCAAGTTCATAGACTTGATCGAATGGCTCGCTGTTTGGCGATAATGCCGATCAATGGTTGACCTTTCCGCATAAATCGCAATGTTAGCGCCAACATTGCCCCTAGAGGAGACTATCATGGCCGTTAAAGTAGCTATCAATGGATTTGGCCGTATTGGCCGTAACGTCTTGCGCGCCATCATCGAGAGCGGCCGCACCGATATCGAGGTTGTCGCGATCAACGATCTTGGCCCCGTCGAAACAAACGCGCACCTGCTGCGGTTCGACAGTGTCCATGGCCGGTTCCCCGCAACCGTCACCACCACCGAGACCACAATCGACGTTGGCCGTGGACCGATGCAGGTCACAGCGATCCGCAACCCCGCAGATTTGCCTTGGGCGCATGTCGATGTTGTACTGGAATGTACCGGCATCTTTACTTCGAAAGAAGCCTGCCAGGCACATCTCGACAATGGGTCAAGCCGCGTGCTGATTTCCGCACCGGGCAAGGACGCAGACAAGACAATCGTGTTTGGTGTCAACGACAACATGCTGACAGCTGACGATATCGTTGTTTCAAACGCATCCTGCACAACCAACTGCCTGTCCCCTGTCGCCAAAGTCCTGAACGATGCCATCGGAATCACCAAAGGCTTCATGACGACGATCCACAGCTATACCGGTGACCAACCGACACTGGATACGATGCACAAAGACCTGTACCGCGCACGCGCGGCGGCTTTGTCGATGATCCCGACGTCAACAGGCGCGGCCAAAGCTGTTGGGCTGGTGCTTCCGGAACTTAACGGCAAGCTTGACGGCGTTGCCATTCGCGTACCAACGCCCAATGTATCGGTTGTTGATCTGACGTTTGAATCCACTCGCGCGACGACCGTTGAAGAAGTGAACGCGGCGATCATCGCTGCCGCTGACGGTCCGCTCAAGGGTATCTTGGGTTACACTGACCTTCCGATGGTCAGCTCTGACTTTAACCATGATCCGCATTCGTCCATCTTCCACCTGGACCAAACCAAAGTGCTTGACGGCAACATGGTCCGCATCCTGACGTGGTATGATAACGAGTGGGGCTTCTCTAACCGGATGAGCGATACTGCAGTGGCGATGGGCAAGCTGATCTAAGCAACACATCATTTGAATTGAAAAAGCCGGCCCCTTGGGTCGGCTTTTTTGTTGGGCAACTTGTGAACGTCGCTATGCAGTTCATGCATAACCGCTAGCGCTAACTGTGCGTTGTGCTGCATCGCAGCATTACTACATGGTAGGTCAAGACAAACAACAGCGATGACTTAAAAGGAGCACGCAAATGACCGTACTAACCACTGTTCGCACCGCCATCGAAAAGCGCGTTGCCTATAGCCGCCTCAAGCACGAACTTGAAAGCATGCCACAGGCAACAGCCATTGATCTTGGAATGTTCCGCGAGGACGCCGGCAAGACCGCTACCAAAGTGGTCTACGGCTAGGCCACTGATCGAGAACAGGTGCACCCCATATCGGGTGCACCAAAAACTATGCTTAGTCTAAGTTAGACTGCCTCAAGAACGCATCAATCCGGTCGGCATAACCACTTTGACCCGCAAGATTAAAGTGGGTCGCACCCTCTACGGCCTGAAATGTCACTTCAAGCCCGGCATCCCGCAGGCGCGCAGCGAGACGCTGCCCGTTTTCTATCGCGATTAACTGATCATCTGTACCATGCTGAATCAAAACCGGAGCGGATAGATCATGCACGTCCGCGGCTGAATTCCATTTCTGTACGCCGGGCATATAACAGGCTGGCAGCCATGACGCCCTGGTCATCAATGCGCACAGCCGCAGGTAAGGTGCATCAAGTATGATCGCCGCGACAGGCCGCGATGCGCCCACATGAATGGCCAGCCCCGTTCCCAACGAATACCCATGCACGGCGATTGGCCCGTCGTGCCATGACGCCACCCAATCGTAGGCCGCCAATGCGTCTGCTTTCAGTCCGGTTTCGGAAGGCTTGCCAGCAATGCCGCCACCGCCGCGGTATTCCATTGCAGCGACGGTCCGGTTTGCTGATTGATGCGCCGCGAGCGTATTCGTGAAATAGGCCAGCGTACCGCCATTCCCCATAAAAAACAGTACAGCGGTCGGATCGTCGCCGCGTGCGGAGGCAATGGTCACACCGCGATCCGAGATAACTTCTTGGTGGAAATCATTATTCTCAAAAGGATCGGGTCCGAACGGATAAAGAAACTGCGGATGGATCATCACCATCAGGACCGCATAGGCAAGATAGATCCCCCCAAGCATCAACAGCCATCTCAATCGCCGAAACGTTCCAGAAGTGCAGCCTTGACAGCAGGCGTGACGAATTTGGAAACATCCCCACCCAAGCGCGCGATCTCTTTGACCAGCTTGGATGCAATAGCCTGATGCTGGGCCTCGGCCATCAGGAACACAGTCTCGATCGTGTTATCCAGCACGCGGTTCATGCCCACCATTTGATATTCATACTCAAAGTCGGCAACAGCGCGCAGGCCACGGATAATGACACTTGCGCCCACATCACGGGCGCAATCGATCAGCAGGTTTTCAAATGGATGGGCGACGATTTCACAGCCGGATTCAGCAGCAAAAGGCGCGGCTTCCGCCTCGATCATGGCAACACGCTCTTCTAGGGTGAACATAGGCCCTTTGTCGCGGTTGATTGCCACACCAATCACAAGGCGATCCACCAATGAACACGCACGGCGCATGATATCCAGATGCCCATGCGTCACCGGATCAAATGTTCCGGGGTATAGTCCTACGCGCATGGCGAACCTCGTCTTTTCTTCCTTCGCCCCAAGCAACATGATTGCGGGCAGAATTGCAAGAAAAGCCTAGTGCCCCATGATCATGCCTTCGAGGGATTCCTTTTCCATCGCCAATTGCGACAAGCGCCCTTTGACCGCGTCACCGATCGAGATCAGGCCGACCATCTTGCCGCCATCCATCACCGGCACGTGACGAAAACGGCCCTCGGTCATCATTTCGAGGACTTGTAGCGCTGTATCCGATGTGCTGCATGTGACCAATTCAGAGGTCATCAGCGCACTGACGGGATCTTCCAAGCACCCTACCCCGCGTTTTCCAAGTTCGCGGACGATGTCGCGCTCTGACAGAATACCGTCCAGAGATTCTCCGTCCTTGGACACAACAACCGTACCGATGCGGTGAGTGGACAAAAGCTTGGCGGCTTCGGTCACAGTAGAGTCGGGCGTCACCGAAATCACACCCACATCGGGTTTTGATTTCAACATTTGGGAAACGATCATTTGCGGGCTCCTTGATTTGGCTCCATTTCACTAGCGTCTCAAATCATCGGCTCTGCTGTCAAGCGTGCTATGTGTTCAAGCCGTGCAACTTCGTCCTGCATACCCTTTCGTAGCGCCGCTGCAAATCGCGATAATCGGTCGGAATTACGGTCTGACGTGTGCCGCACCAGATAGAATGCGCGGGTCAACGCGACCTCATTGACCAAGACCTGACGCAATTCCGGCGCGAAAGGCAGGGCGAAGTCATGGACAATCCCCACGCCCGCCTGTCGGATCATCTGCAACTGAACAGCGACAGAGTTTGAGGCCAATTGCACCCCTCCGACACCAGCTTCGCCTAAATAATCCAGCTCTTTGTCAAAAATCATGTCGGAGATATACCCGACAATCCTGCGGTTTTTCAGATCCTCCAGCCTATCAAGCGGCGCTGCATCCGCCCGCATGGCAAGGTGCAGGCGGTAGTCCGTGACTTTTTGCACGGTCAGCCGGCCGGTCGCGGGTGGGCTGACCGCAATCGCCATGTCTGCTTCGCGGCGGGACAGATTAACGACACGGGGCAACGCCAGTATCTGCACTTCAAGATCAGGGTTTTCTGCTTGGATCGCTGCACAAACTTGCGGCAACAGAAAATTGGCGGCCCCGTCGGGCGCACCGATTCTTATCTGGCCAGTCAGGCCCTCGGCCCCACCCTGCCCCTCATCCATGGCACGGACCAGATGTCGCTCTGCTTCGGTGGCTTTGTCACGCATCCGTTCGCCCAAATCAGTCAGCGCATATCCCAGCGAAGATTTGACAAACAGTGCCGCCCCCAACTCATGTTCAAGCCGCGCGATGCGCCTGCCAACAGTCGAAGGGTCCATTTTAAGTAACTGCGCAGCACCCGTCAGACCATCCGCACGCGCGACGGCAAGAAATACCCGAATGTCATCCCAGTTCTTCATTGCACCCTTGCATTTTTGCAAAATGATTTTGGCATATTGCTTCTTTCACGTTGAAAAATGCAAGCCTATAACATCAGTAACCGATTTCAGGAGGATCCCATGCAAGAACTGACCCACTATATTGGCGGACAGCACGTCAAAGGCACATCTGGCCGTTTTGCCGATGTCTACAACCCTGCAACCGGAGAGGTCCAAGCAAAGGTTCCTTTGGCCAACGCCGAAGAAATGGCCCAAGCTGTCGCAATCGCAGCCAAGGCACAGCCTGCATGGGCAGCCGTCAACCCACAGCGCCGCGCACGTGTCATGATGGCCTTTGTCGGGCTGTTGAACCGTGACATGGACAAACTGGCCGAAGCCCTGAGCCGCGAGCATGGCAAGACCCTGCCTGATGCCAAAGGCGATGTCATTCGCGGCCTTGAAGTCGTCGAATACTGCATCGGCGCGCCACAACTGCTGAAAGGCGAATTCACCGACAGCGCCGGTCCTGGCATTGATATGTATTCGATGAAACAGGCGCTTGGCGTGACCGCTGGTATCACACCGTTCAACTTTCCTGCGATGATCCCGATGTGGATGTTCGCCCCTGCGATTGCCTGTGGCAATGCGTTCATCCTGAAACCATCCGAGCGTGATCCATCTGTGCCGCTGATGCTGGCCGAACTGATGGAAGAAGCAGGCCTGCCCAAAGGCATCTTGCAGGTGGTCAACGGCGACAAAGAAGCCGTCGATGCGATCCTGTATGACCAGACGATCCAGTCGGTCGGTTTTGTAGGGTCGACCCCTATCGCCGAATACATCTATGGCACAGGTTGTGCACAAGGGAAGCGCGTGCAGTGCTTTGGTGGCGCCAAAAACCACATGATCATCATGCCCGACGCAGACATGGATCAGGCTGCTGACGCATTGGTCGGCGCAGGTTACGGTGCAGCAGGCGAGCGTTGCATGGCGATTTCGGTCGCTGTTGCTGTTGGCAATGACACAGCCGACCGCCTGCTTGCGAAACTCGTCCCCAAAGTCGAAGCACTCAAGGTTGGGCCTTACACCTCTGGCAATGACGTGGATTATGGTCCCGTCGTGACAGCTGCCGCCAAAGCGAACATTGGCCGGCTGGTACAGACAGGCATCGATCAAGGCGCCAAGCTGGTCGTCGACGGGCGCAATTTCAATCTGCAAGGCTATGAGGACGGTTTCTTTGTCGGCCCACACCTGTTCGACAATGTCACCAAGGACATGGACATCTACAAGCAAGAGATCTTTGGCCCGGTTTTGTCGACAATGCGTGTCAAAGACTATGAAGAGGCGCTGAGCCTTGCCATGAACCACGAATATGGCAACGGTACCGCAATCTATACCCGTGATGGAGATACAGCGCGTGATTTTGCATCCCGCATCAATATCGGCATGGTTGGCATCAATGTGCCGATCCCGGTGCCATTGGCCTACCACACCTTTGGCGGCTGGAAAAAATCAATGTTCGGCGATCTAAACCAGCACGGACCTGACGCGTTCAAGTTCTATACGCGGACCAAGACGATCACATCGCGCTGGCCGTCGGGCATCAAAGAAGGCGGCGAATTCTCGATCCCGCTGATGGAGTAAACGTATACGAAAGGCCCACCCGTTGCGGTGGGCCTTTCGCTTGTCAAGTTTTGCGGCAACGCGCACCATCTGACCACAAGTACGACGCGATAAAGGAGCATCCCCGCCGTGGATTTCGCCCTGACCGAAGAACAAAACGCCATTTTCGACATGGCGCAAGGGTTTGGCCAAACCCACATCGCACCCTTTGCCCGCACATGGGACGCCCAAGGGACAATCCCCAAAGACCTTTGGCTGCAACTGGCCGATTTGGGGTTCGGGGGCCTTTACGTCAGTGAAGACCGTGGCGGATCAGGGCTTAGCCGCCTTGATGCGACACTGGTGTTTGAAGCCCTTTCACAGTCTTGCGCCTCTGTTGCGGCCCTGCTGTCGATCCACAATATGTGTGCCAGCATGATCGAACGCCACGGTTCAGAGGCGCTAAAGGATCGTATGTTGCTGCCGGTTGTTCGCATGCAAACGCTGATGTCCTATTGCCTGACAGAACCGGACAGCGGTTCAGATGCCGCCGCACTCAAAACAAAGGCCACCGCAACCAAGGATGGATTTGCGCTTAGCGGCACAAAGGCGTTCATTTCGGGCGGTGGATACTCAGACGCCTACATCGTGATGGCACGCACAGGCGTTGATGGCCCCAAAGGGATCAGCGCATTTGTCGTTGAGGATGGTGCCAAAGGGCTATCATTTGGCGGGCTAGAGGACAAAATGGGCTGGCGGTCCCAACCCACCCGCGCCGTGCAGATGGATGGCTGCCATGTCCCGTCGCAGAACCTGCTTGGCCAAGAAGGCATGGGCTTCAGCTACGCGATGGCGGGTCTTGATGGGGGGCGGCTAAACATCGCTGCCTGCTCGATCGGTGCCGCGCAGGCGGCACTTGATCAAACACTTGCCTATATGTCCGACCGCAAGGCCTTTGGACAAAGCATTGATCAATTCCAAGGGCTTCAGTTCAGGTTGGCAGACATGGAAATCGCGCTGCAA
>CBDTYC010000049.1:0-12855 GCA_965364495.1 uncultured Yoonia sp.
AGCAGTCAGAAACCCCCGTCGCGCGGCTGTCTTGCAGATGTCCTGTGAACAAAGTGGAACGATCCTGCGCCTCTGGCTCGTACAGTCCTGCGGTTGGATCAAGACCGGCGATGCGTGCCGTGTATGCGTCCCCGCCAGGTCTGCCGTTTGCGCGTTTTATCGCGGCGCGTGACCATTCAGCAAAGCTTTGGTCAAGCAATCCGAGGTCAAGCAGCCATTCCCCCGGATAGTCGACGATATCGATATGGATGGTGCGCGGACCGGACAGACCTGACAGCAATCCACGCGGCTGGACCCGCAACGACAAGCGCAATTCGCTGATCTGGCGGGTGCCGTCAGGCCAACTGGGCGTCGGGGCGGTGAGTTGACCCAGATAGGCCTCGTAGTTGAACCGCGGAACGGTATCGTCGGGTTGCGGTTGCAGATAGGCGGTTTGGATGGCGCCATTCGCCGCAGCCTCAAGTTGGGGCATGCGGCCACGATCCATCAAATTCGCGACGAGCGACGTAATAAACACGGTCTTGCCAGCCCGCGACAAGCCGGTCACGCCAAGACGGATGACCGGCTCGCCAAAGGGCGCTGTCAGAACATCTCCAACTCCTCCGGCGGTGCGTAGAATTTGATCGGCGACTGCGGCGATAACCAATGAGATGCCCTTTCCAAGCTTTCGTTGAAGATAGGGATGCACGGCCACGATGTGTAGGGATTGATTTTGTGCGTTCCTCCCCCTAATCGGGGGCATGCCTCGTTTTGCCCTTCTTGTCGAATACAACGGTGCCCCTTTTTCAGGGTGGCAGCGGCAACCTGACCGCCCGTCAATCCAAGGCGCTATCGAAGCGGCGTTAGCGAAAGTCGAACCGCGCGCGCATATGATTGCGGCAGCGGGCCGTACCGATGCGGGGGTGCATGCGATAGGGCAGGTCGCCCATTGCGACATGGAACGTGACTGGGAACCGTTTCGCCTTTCAGAGGCGATCAATTATCACCTCAAGCCCAATCCAATCGCTATTGTTGCATGCGTGCGTGTTGCTGATGATTGGCACGCCCGTTTTGGCGCGCTTGAACGGCAGTATCTGTTCCGCGTCATCGCCCGCCGCCCGCCACTGACGTTTGAAGCAGGTCAATATTGGCAGGTGAAGAAACAGCTGGACGTCGCAGCAATGCAAGTAGCTGCGGACCGTTTGCTGGGCAAGCATGATTTTACGACGTTTCGGTCAACGATTTGTCAGGCGCAGAGCCCGATAAAGACGCTGGACGCGTTGCAGATCGAAGAAATCCCTCGGACATTCGGGACAGAGTACAAGTTCCATGTTCGTGCCCGCTCCTTCCTGCACAATCAGGTGCGCAGTTTTGTCGGCACATTGGAACGCGTCGGTGCTGGATCGTGGTCGCCTGATGATGTGAGTGCGGCGTTGGCCGCCAAAGATCGCGCGGCCTGCGGTCCTGTTAGCCCACCTCACGGTCTGTATCTGGCGGCCGTGCGATACCCGGAAGACCCGTTCGCGCAAAACTAGTCGTTATCGGTTAGTCCGGCCCCCGCGCCTGCAAGCCGCGAGGCTTCGGAGTCCGGTACATAGGTCTTAGCTGCGTGCGTGCTCCAGATGGCCCAGTCGGCGACAGGGATGTGGACCGGTTTGCAGCGTAACCCCAAGACCGTGGTGTCGCTGCGCGTCAGAATGCGCCCGTCCCAGTGCAGTGCAACGCCGCATTCGGCCAAGAATGCTCCGACAAGCGGTGCGTGCCGCAAATCCGCAAGGACGGCGGTGTCATAGCCCATCGCAAAGGCATCCCGGATGATCGGACCGATCAATGCAGCATGGCCGGATGTGACAATGACGGCGTCGTTTGGCCAGTTGATGTCGACGGGGGCGGGGGGTTCTTCGAGTGCTGCTGTCACGGCGCTGATATCTCCGCCGGTGCTTGCCATATAGATCGCGACACGGCCCAGGTCTTCGGCCTGTCCCAGCGGAATACCTGCGCCACGCGCAGCTTTTTGCACCATGCCGCCAATTTCGTTCAGCGCCAGCATCAGAGCGATGCGACCGGCAGCCACCAGTCGTCTGCGTTGTCGAGTTCATCAAACAAGGGCGCACCTTGGGCAAGCGTGATCCGCGTCCAGCGGTCGGACTTCGGGTCGAACTTGGCAGCCCCGAAATAGGATAACTTGCAGCGCAGCAGATCAATGGGCAGGCAGTCGTGACTGATCAGATTGTCTTGGATTTCGGCATAGGCATGCCGCCCCAGGGTTTGCACACGTCGGGCTGCGGCGCGGTGGTGCGGATAATCCACAAGGAAACGACCAACGGCGAAATCCGCGTCAGGAACATCTTGCGCCAAGGCTTTGACTTGCCGCCCGATGTCGAGCGGGGATTCGCGGTCTGCGCCGTCTTCGATGTGGCGGCTACCCAAGCGCGGCTCGAGTTTCTCTTCGGAGACATACCAGAACTGCGCACATTCGCGCGCGTCGTCATAATTGATCTTGCACGCCCAGTCCCAGTCTCTCTTGATCAGTGCCTTCAGGTCAGCGCAGGGCATGGACGGGTCCAGTGTCGGGCTGAAAGGTGTTGCCATGCAAGTGGTCAGCCCGTCGATCAGGTCGCCAAATGGTTCCAGCATCAGCGCCGCGATCAGCTCTTGTGTATCGACCGACCACTGCGCGCTTTGGGTCAGGATCGTGTCGATGGGACGCTGCGCGGTCATCGCATCAGGGGTCAATGTGGCTGCAAAGGCGGGCCATTCTTTTCGCATGACAGCGATGCGGTCAGCCGCAGTCGGGTCCGGCACGTTCCACTCCGCCAGATGCTGCGCGGCGCGGGTGACCAAGGTGTATATCCGGCCGATCTGATCTGCGTCCAAGCTGGAGACAGCGCGCACGCGCGCAATTGCTGTTTCGCGCACTTGCATCCATGCATCCAGCAACAGCGGGTGGTTCACCAAAAACGGAGCCATTCCCAGTCCGGTTGAATTGCCGATACCCAAATGCCGTTTGGCTTCTCGTGACAATTCCCCGCCACCCACATGCTCAGCCAGATCATGCGTAAAACCACGGATCAGCCAAACGGTCAGCATTTCCGCCATGAAAGGGCCATCCATGCCGGGGCGATCCGCGATTTGTCCACGATCCGCGATGCCGAATTTGCCGTTGCCATAGACGGCGGTCGTCCGCATCAGGTATCCGGTTTCGCGGACTTTGTCTGGATCAGGTTGTTTGCCGCTGCGCAATGCTGCGGTCACATGATCGAAAAGGCGCACAGATTTATTGGCGCGGCTAAGCACCAGATCGCGGGCGGTGAAACGGGCGGCTTCCTGCAGCGGTGCTGTCGATACGATGCGGTCAATCTCGTCTTGGGTCGGAATACCGTCATAGAGAACATAGGCGGTGTCCCATGCCGTTGCGATCACACGGTCAGTGCGCTGCTCTGGCGGCAAATCGGTCGATACCGCAACCAACGTATAGTCATATCCACCAAAGTTCAGTGTGTATGTTGCGTGGCCAAAGCCATCCGCGCTTATTTCCCAAACGGGGCGGGTCACCGTGACATTCTCGGCGGCCAACGCCCGCATCAATGTGCGCAGGAACGACAATCGTGTCGGGAATGATGCGCCCATGCGCCGCAACCGCATGACAGTGGCGGGCGGTCGCATTGGCATCTGTGCGGGCGTGACAAAGTCCTTCATAGCACTATTCTAAACTCAAGATGTTCGCGGCAATAGCTGGAAAACGACCTATTACGGCGAAGTGAATGGTCAATCTCTGGCCGCATTGGTAAGCAGATCGCATGAGTGAAACAGTAATCAATAATATTTGTAAGTTAGCCGGCCTTTCAGCGAAGGTTGTTCGTCTCGGGGCGGCATTCGCTTTTGTCGCGTCAGGTGCCATGGCGCAGGATGTCCGGCTGGTCTCGGACGCCGCGCGCGCTGCCCTGAGCGAGGCGTCGTTGTTGCGCCAATTGGACGAAACAGCCGCACCGCAGGATTACGTTGCTGCCGCCCGCGCCGACTATCGCCGGCTTCTGACGGCCCTCTACGCCGAAGGTTATTACGGCGGGCAGATTTCCATCACCGTGGATGGCGTTGAGGCTGCCAATATCGCACCTCTTGCTGCACCGACGACCATCGGCGAGGTCGTGATCACCGTCACACCCGGACCGCTCTTTAAATTCGGCGATGTCAGGATTTCGCCTTTGCCACCGCAAACGACAATAACAGAAGACCTTGGCCCGCGACGCGACGCTGAATCCGGCAATATCCGTTCGGCCGTGAGCGGCGCCATTCTAAGCTGGCGGGAGCTTGGATACGCAAAGGCCGAGGTTGCCAGTCAGTCGATCATCGCCCGTCATGCTGATGCCAAGCTGGATGTCGATGTCGCCCTTGATATCGGGCCACGCCTGACCTTTGGCCCGCTGCTTGTTTCTGGTCCGAAGATCGTGACCGAAGACAGGGTGCGTGAAATCGCAGGCTTGCCTGTGGGCGAGGTCTATTCGCCCGCCGCAATCGCAACTGCGGAACGCCGTCTGCGGCGTACAGGGACGTTCGAAAGTGTCTCGCTTTCGGAAAGCGAAACAATCGGCCCTGACAATACATTGCCGATCAAAGCGCAATTGTCTGACGCAAAGCTACGTCGTCTGGGTTTCGGCGTGGAACTGTCGAGCATCGAGGGCCTTACACTTTCTACATTCTGGCTACACCGCAATTTCCTGCGCGGCGCGGAACGGTTCCGCGCGGATGTGGAAGTGTCGGGTATTTCTGGCGAAACGGGCGGCGTTGATTACAGCATTGGCGCAAACCTGACCCGTCCGGCTACCTTTGGGCCTGATACAGAGTTTTTCATGTCCGGCGTTGTCTCACGCGACGACGAACCCGAGTTCTTGTTGGATAAAGTCGCGATCGAAACCGGATTTTCACGCATCCTGAGTGATGACCTGACCGTTCGTGCCGGCGTAGGTTTGTTACGTGCCCGCGAAGTCACCGATTTGGACGAACGGGCCTACACGCTTTTGACTCTGCCGCTGGACGCCACCTTGGACCGTCGTGACGCGCCAACAAACGCACGTGATGGCTATTATCTTGATGTGAACACAACGCCATTCGTCAGCATTGACGGCGAGATCACAGGTGCCCGCCTTTTTGGTGACGCGCGCGGATTCCTGACCGTGGGGGAGGCTGAAAAGCTGACCTTCGCGGCGCGTGGTCAGGTCGGCAGCGTGATTGGTGCAACAGTGGCTCAAGCGCCTGCAGACTATCTGTTTTACTCGGGCGGTGGTGGAACTGTTCGTGGCCAGCCGTATCAATCGTTGGGGCTAGAGACAGTGCAGGGAATGGACACGGTTACGACGGGCGGCACGTCATTCGTCGGCGCGCAACTCGAGGCGCGGTATCTGATCCGTGAAAAAATCTCGTTGGTCGGGTTTTATGATGTGGGCCATGTCGGTGGCTCTGCGACACCGGGCGAAGGGGGTGACTGGCACGCAGGCGCAGGTGTCGGTATCCGCTACGACACGGGTATCGGCCCTATTCGGCTTGATCTTGGGACACAAGCCAGCGGCGACGATGCGGCATCGGCTTTGCAGGTTTATATTGGTATCGGGCAGGCGTTTTGATGCGGTTTTTCATGATATGCGCTCTGGTTTTGGCCCCGCTTACAGCAGCGGCGCAATCCCAAGAGGACGAAGACAAAGGTTATCTGACCAACCTGATCGAAGAGAACCTGTCAGGCGACAGCCGCGAGGTTACCATCGTCGGTTTTGCGGGCGCGTTAAGTTCGCAGGCCACAATCGAACGCCTGACAGTTGCTGACGCGGACGGTGTTTGGCTCACGCTCGAGGACATTGTGCTGAGCTGGAACCGCCGTGCGTTATTGCGTGGCGCGATTGACGTTCAGGAATTGACTGCGGCGCGCATCACCGTCGAACGCCCGCCCTTGCCTGATGACTCGGGCCCAACGCCAGAAGCACAGCCGTTTGCCCTGCCGGAATTGCCGGTCAGTATTTCACTGGGCCAGCTTGATATCGCGCAGATTGAATTGGGCGCGGCGTTCTTGGGCGAACCGATTACTGTGTCCCTGACGGGCGATGCCCAGCTTGGCGGTGGCGAGGGGTCTGCGAATATAGTGGCCACCCGTTTGGGTGCAAAGACAGGGCTGTTCGAAATAAACGGCAGCTACGTCAATGAAACCCGTGTACTGGATTTGTCGTTGAACCTTGAAGAAGGCCCCGACGGGATTGCCGCACGGGTCTTGGACTTGCCCGGACGTCCCGCCATCGCGATGGAGATTGCAGGTGCGGCGCCATTGTCTGACTTTGCTGCGACTTTGGCCATTGCGACAGACGGTCAAAATCGACTGAGCGGGACTTTTTCGCTTGCGCGGGTAGCGGATACCCAGCGGATTGCCTTGGACATTGCTGGTGATATTTCGCCACTGTTTGCCCCGGATTACCAAAGTTTCTTCGGGGAAGATGCCAGCCTGAATGCGGAAGTTGTCCGGTCAGATGATGGCCGGATTGACGTGCCAAAGCTCGCGTTGGATGCGGGCCGTTTGGCGTTGGATGGCAGGCTTGCCCTTGATAGCCAAGGGTGGCCTGTGCTGATTGACTTGCGCGGAGGCATCACGCCTTTGGGTCAGGAACCGGTCTTGTTGCCGTTATCTGGCCCAAAGACATTGGTCGACGGGATTGATCTGGTCGTTGGTTTTGATGCCTCGGTCGGTGATGATTGGCGTGCCGATATTAACGTGCAAGGCTTTGCCCGTCCGGGTTTGATGATCGACGCGCTGACGCTTGAAGGCGGTGGATTGCTCCAAGCCGGTGCGGGCGCGCAAACCGGTGCGCTGACGGCGCAATTGAACTATGCAGCCTCTGGTCTGCAACTTGATGATGCAGGTGCGGCGCAGGCCTTTGGTGATACCGTCGGTGGTGAACTGGTCGTTTCGCGGCTTGAGGGTGGCGTGACCAACATCTCGCAACTGACCCTGTCCGGAGCAGGACTTGATGCCCGCCTTGAAGGGACGATTGCAGGGCCGGATGCGGGGTTCGCGACAGATGCGGTCCTAGAGGCACAAATCGCCGGGCTAGAGCGGTTTTCAGCATTGATCGGGCAGGATATCGGCGGCGGCGCAAGTCTGCGCTTACAGGCACTGCTGACCCCGCTAGACGGCCTGTTCGACCTTCGCCTGTCGGGCGAAACGGATGATCTGTCCGTTGGCATTCCTGAAGCGGACCGCGTTCTGGAAGGTAGTGGAACAATTACGGCCCAAGCGGTACGTGACACCGCAGGAACGCGGCTGGAAAGCCTGAGCGTGCGGACGGCTGCAGCACAGATCAGTGCGTCGGCAAATCTGACCAGCACGGGCGCAGATGCCCGTCTGAATGCCCGCCTTGCTGATGTGGGCTTGGTGGTCGAGGGAATTTCAGGCCCTGTGACGGTTGGGGGAACCATTGCGCAGCGTGAAATGGGTGCGATCGATTTCGCACTTGAAGGGACCGGACCTGCGGCGGAATTCAAAACCGAAGGGACCGTAAACCCGACCGAGCTTGGACAAACGGTCAATGCAAATCTGACGGCGCAAGTCAGTGATCTAAGCCGCTATGCGACCATCGCTGGGCGTCCGTTGTCGGGATCGGTCGCGCTGGACGGGACTGGCGTCGTACTTACGGATGGTTCGCGGTTTAGCGCGACGATCAACGGCCAGACGCTGGACATCGTGACGGGAGTTGAGCGCCTCGACCCCTTACTTGCCGGTGCAGGCACGATCGCGGGAAGCTTTGCGCGGACGGGCGAACAGGATGTCCAGATTAGCGACCTGAACCTGCGTACGCCTGCAATGTCGTTGGCAGGTGATGCGGCGCTGTCACTGGAAGGATCAAATCAGGCCGATATTGCGTTTCGTTTGAATAATGCCGCGCTGGTCGACCCCAGCTTGAGCGGGCCAATAACGCTGAACATTGCAGCACAGCCAGCACCTGATGATGCCACCGCCTTACAAGCACAAATTCGCGGCTTGGGAACTGATGCTGCGGTTGATGTCACCGTCGCGTCGGTTGCGGAAAACCGCGAGGTGTCAGGCAAGGCCACGGCCAGCATAGAAAGCCTTGCTGTGTTTGCGCCACTGGTTGGGCAATCGCTTGGTGGCCAGATTGATCTGAATGTATCAGGTAGCGTCCTGCCGGATCTTTCGCGGTTTGAGACGCAGTTGAATTTGCGTAGTGATGATTTGCGCATTGGCAACACGACAGTTGATCCACTCTTGGCCGGTACCGGATTGATCAATGCAACGATTGGACTGCAAGAAGGCGTGCTGGGCGTACGTACTTTGGAGGTTTCAACACGTGAAGTATCTATCGTTGGCGCTTTGAATGGCGCTGCCGGTTTCGGGCAAGGCCGGTTTAACGCCAGTTTGCGCGATGTTGGCGTGTTGACTGACCAGATCAGTGGACCAATCCGTGCGACGGGTGCCGCCTCTCTGGATGAAGCGGGCAACTGGGGAATTGACGCAACGGGCACTGGGCCGGGTGGCCTTGGAGCAACGATTGTAGGGCAAATCGGTCAGGACGGGAATTTGGCGATTGATGTGGATGGCAGCGCGCCCCTTGCGCTGGCCAACGCAGCACTTGATCCACGCCGCCTGAGCGGACTTGCGAACTTTGATCTGAACGTGAACGGCCCGCCTGCGCTCTCGTCGCTCGGCGGTCAGGTGACCTTTTCCAACGGGCGGCTTGCGGCGCCCAATCTGGGTCAGGCTTTGACGGATATTGGCGGGCAGATTGCCTTGCGCAGTGGGACTGCGCAAATCAATTTGACCACGCGCGTCGAAGGCGGCGGCGGGATAACAGTCAGCGGGCCTTTGGCGCTGACCTCTCCGAACCAGGCAGACATTACGGTCGCACTGAACAACGTTGTTTTGCAGGACCCCGACCTTTACCGGACCGAAGTATCCGGTTCTATCAACCTGAACGGGCCTTTGGCCGGCGGTGCACGTATTGCAGGGCGGTTGGAGCTTGGGCAAACAGATGTGCAGGGACCATCTTCGTCGATCAGTAGTCTGGGCGCTTTGCCGGAAGTGACCCACATCAACGCGCCAGCCACTGTGCGCCGGACGCTGACGCGTGCGGGGCTTTTGTCTGACGGCAGCGAACCAAGCAGCGGCAATGGCGGAAGCGGGCGGGCATTTCCGTTGGATATTGTCATCAATGCACCATCGCGCATTTTTATCCGTGGCCGCGGTCTGGATGCCGAGTTGGGCGGAAGCCTGACAATCGGCGGCACCTCTGCCGATGTGATTCCTGTCGGGCGTTTTTCGCTGGTACGTGGTCGCATCGACATCCTGCAACAACGGTTCGAGTTGACCGAAGGCGTGGCCAGCCTTCAGGGAGACTTCGAGCCGTTTATTCGTCTTGTCGCCACATCGGAGACGGATAATGGCACTGTCGTCAGTATTGTCGTTGAAGGGCCTGCAGGCAGTCCGGAGGTCAGCTTTGTCTCCATCCCCGAGCTGCCGCAAGACGAAGTTCTCTCGCAGTTGATCTTTGGTCGCGACCTGCAAAGCATCAGTCCTCTGCAAGCGGTGCAACTCGCTTCGGCAATCAGCACGTTGGCAGGGCGTGGCGGCGGGGCATTGGATCGCTTGCGCGAGAATATCGGGTTGGATGATTTTGACGTTACAACAGATGAAGAAGGCAACGCGGCCGTGCGTGCAGGCAAATACCTGTCGGACAACGTCTATACGGATGTCACAATCACCAGTCAGGGCGACACAGAGATCAACCTCAATCTTGATGTCACCGATACGATCACGGCAAAGGGCAGCGTAAACCAAGACGGTGAAACGGGCGTCGGTCTATTCTATGAACGGGACTACTAGGTCAGATGACTGATCCGCGCGCGTCGATGGTGCCACGCAACACTGTGGATTGGTATGTAATGATGTGGGATATCCACCGGTCGCGCTATTGAGCAACCAGTGACATTGCAACGCTCCAGCGATGAGCTAGGTTCCCGTTCAACAGCCGGAAGGAAAAACCATGAGTAGTCTTGGCCTCGTTGATCGCAAGAAGCTTCCCGATGCTTTGCGGGTGCTGCTTGCGGAATACCCGCGCGATGGCTGGGAATTGGACCCCGGCTTTGATGGGTTGGTCAAATTCTGGCTCGACCGGCATTTGATGTTCCGCCGCCTGATGGGCGAAATGGGCAGCGCGACCGAGGCGCTATTGGACAAAAAGATCGCGCCGGAACGCTATGCCGGTTTGTTGTCCAAATATGGCGGGATGTTCGTGAACGGATTGCATGAACACCACACGATTGAAGACACTTATTACTTTCCAAAGCTGGCCACCAAAGACCGCCGGATCAAACGCGGTTTTGATATTCTGGACAAAGACCACCACGATCTTGATAGTCTGTTGTCGGATTTTGTTGGCGGTGCAAATGGTGTCATTCACAGCAGTGAAAATGCGGCAAAGTTGCACGAAGGCGCAGGCAAGTTCCAAAAGGAATTGCGCAAGCTTGAACGCCTGTTGGACCGTCATTTGGTGGACGAAGAGGAACTTGTCGTGCCTGTCATTTTGCGGTTCGGCTCAGGCGGTCTGGGGTAAGTAGGGTAGTCGCCTGGTCAGGATTGGGGCGGGCGACGTGATGAATACAGCCAAGCGCCGCGACATATTGAGGCAGCCCTGCACTGGGGTCGGTTTTGCGAGAAAAGCTGTCGGTTGGCTTTTGTGCCGATTCGAAGTTCGCCAAATCTTTAAGATTGATCAGCAGAAACCTATTTCTTAATGGCGACGGCTGTTGCAAAAACCTGATACCCGTAAAGCGTCCCGGCGGACGCACGGCGTCGGTATTCAGAGACCAAGCCGTCAAGCAATGCTTGTCCTATGTCTCCTCGCTCGAACATCCGTTTCGCAGTTTCTTCTACCCAAGGCAGCATCTGATCATTGTCGGAAACTGTGCGGCTCTGAACATCGAAATCGCTCAAGACAAATTCAGCTGAAATGATCATGGGTCGAAGTTTGGCTACGATATGCGGGTCGGTCACGAATTCCCGTACAAAGGCCTTGGCGCATACGTCGAGAGGATCATTGGGGCCACTGCTCAATTCGGCCTTTGAGAAGTCTGAATCGCAAACAACAAGGCAACCGCCGGGTTTGAGCACGCGCCACGCCTCTTCCAGCAGAAGCTCTGGCCTTTGGACATGCGTCAGCACGGTATGCAAAACCAGATTGTCAACGACGCCATCCTGCAACGGCAATGCCGTTCCATCGGCGACTTCAAAGGACACGTTGGAATGCTGAACCGCCCTCGACTTGGCTTCGTTGACGAACCCTTGGGATGGTTCAAAGCCGACGACACGTTCGGGATTGGCCTTAGCGGCAATGCGCCTTGTGACGGCGCCCGCGCCCGCGCCGACTTCAACAGTCAGGCTACCTTTTCCAAACTTCATTTTGGACAGATAGCTTGAAACAATGGCTTCCATTTTTGGATCAGATTGCCGGGCATCCATAGAGTCAGCAAACGTGGCAATGAACTCCTCGCCTGCTGCATCCACGTTTTGGAAGGGGTCGGCCATTGAAGTTCCTCCGTATTGATCGTTCGGCGCAGGGCTTTTCAAGCTTTGATAACAGACTTTGGCAGTCAATGCAGTAAGCGAGAGTTATCAGGCTTTGGGTCCCTGCTTTGCGCTAGTTCCTTGATGTGAAGCTTACAGCGATCAGGTCGTATTCAACGAGGCAGGAACTGGTCGCCGTCAAACAAGCAACGGCCCGAGTTGATCTGCAGGCCACATCAACGCTACTGCAACCGAAACGATGCGCTTTCGCCCGCCCCTTGATCCACTGTAAAGCGGATGCGGTCATCACCGCGCACCTCAACCAGTTGGCAATTATAAGGGATCGGGTCACCGCCCCAAGACATCTCGCGGCAGAAATACCCGTTTTGCCATGTCCAGTTACCGACGATTTCCCAGCCGATGGCGGACCCTGCGATAGTACCGCCTTCCATGACATTCAGCCGGACACCATAAAGGAAGTTCCGAAGCTCTTTGCCCTGCACCAGCGATAGGAACGCATCTTGATCCTTCACAGGTGCGTATCCGTCCGCAAGCGCGGGCGATCCTGTCAAAGCAACGATCAAAGCCAGAACAAGGTGTTTCATAAGGCACTCCGTTAACGGTTGATGCCTTTTGTACGTTGCTTCGGGCCTTCTGGTTCAGTTTTGACTGTCAGATGCCGAGGACATCCAGCATATCGTATTCGCCCGGGGCTTTGTCTTGACCCCAAAGTGCTGCCTTAAGCGCGCCCCGCGCAAAGACTGCCCGGTCAGTTGCGATATGACGCAGCACAATCCGCTCGCCCGCCGCGGCAAACAGCACGTCATGTTCACCGACAATGTCGCCGCCACGGATGGCACTAAAACCAATGTCGCCCTTCTTGCGTGCACCGGTTATGCCATCGCGTCCACTATCGCTGACGTCGGCAAGCGATACACCGCGTCCTTCGGCGGCAGCTTCGCCCAGCATCAGTGCAGTGCCGGAAGGCGCGTCGACTTTCTGGTTATGATGGGCTTCGATCACTTCGATATCGAAATCATCGTCCAGTGCGGCAGCGACCTTTTTGGTAAGTTGCACCAACAGGTTCACGCCCAAAGACATGTTGCCCGCGCGCACGATCGGTGCATGACGGGCGGCGGCGTTGATCGCTTTCAGGTCATCCTCGGATAGCCCTGTCGTGCCAATGACATGCACGGCGCGGGCTTGTGCCGCCAATCCCGCAAAGGCGACAGTCGCCGCGGGGGCCGTGAAATCAATCACAGCTTGGGCTTTTGCTAAAACCTCGACCGCGTCATCGGGTACTATGACGCCAACAGGTT
>CBDTYC010000050.1:0-12638 GCA_965364495.1 uncultured Yoonia sp.
TTTGCATAGTGCCGTTCATATTCAAAGCGGACATTGGAGTACTTTGCCACATCCGAGACTTTGGGCTGAAAGGGGCCATTCGCTGCCAATATCATAAATGCCGACTTCGGGCCCTTCACCACTCGCTTCACCGAAACGGATACATCCACCCCTTATAATCAACCACCAACGCCTCCGCCCTCGCCCGCTCTTCGGCTGTCAGCCGTGGCGTGATCAACTCTAGCGAATCCAGCGCATCGGGGTCCCCGCCTATTGCCGACAAAGCGTACCAAAGATACGCTCGCACCATGTCGGGGGCCGGAATGCCGCGCCCGACTTCATAGTACCAGCCAAGACCGGATTGCGCGCCAGGATGCCCTTTCAACGACGCCCTCAGATACCAGTCGAACGCCCGCTCGTCGTCGCGGTCGACCCCAAGGCCGAGGGCATACATGACGCCGATCAGTTCTTCGGCTTCCGCGTTTCCGGAACGGGCGTAAATCTCGAACATAGACCGCGCTTGGGCATAGTCGCCCGCTTCCATCAGATCGCGCGCTGTTTCCATGTCTGCCAGCGCAGGGCTGGCCCAGAGAAACGCTGCAACGCCCATCATCCGACAAAAACCCGACGTTTTGCGAAGGTGTTTCATGCTGCTGCTTTCCTCATGCTGGCGGGTGCAAATCTGGCGAACGCGCAGGTTATCACTGCAGATGATTACATCCCCACTGACCCGGATCAAGCCCGCATCGGCCAGCTGCTTTTCTACGACAAAGTCCTGTCAGGAAACAAAAACATCTCTTGCGGGACGTGCCACCATCACGATCAGGCAGGCGGTGACGGTCTGTCGCTGGGCATCGGTGAAGGCGGCGTGGGCGTAGGGCCGGAACGGACTGCTGGCACTGGCCCCAGTGCGATCCGCAAACGCATCCCCCGCAACGCGCCGGCGCTGTGGAATTTGGGACACAAAGAGATCGAAGTTCTGTTTCACGATGGCCGCCTAAGCCATTCAGATATCTACGGAAACGGATTTGACAGCCCGGCCGAGGAATGGTTACCGCAAGGCCTTGATAACCTAGTTGCGGCACAAGCACTTTTCCCGATGATTGCCCAGTTCGAGATGGCGGGTAACCCCCGCGAAAACGAAATCGCGGGGGCCACGCATGACCGTGTCGATGTGGCGTGGCCAATCATCGCAAAGCGGGTTCGCACTATTCCCGAATACGGCGCGATGTTCGTGCAAGCCTTTGATCACATTGATAACCCTGCTGACGTCACGATCATCGAAATCGCGAACGCTATAGGTGCCTTCATCAATAGCGAATGGCAGTCCTACGACAGCCCCTACGATGATTGGATCACAGGTACTGCCCTGCCTGCTGACGCCGAACGGGGCCGCCGGCTTTTTTTCAATAATCGCTGCGCATCATGTCATTCAGGCCCTTTGTTCACCGATCAGGGGTTCCATGCCCTTGGCCTACCGGCTTTCGGCCCCGGTCGCACCCGGCAATGGGATCAAATCTCGCGCGATGTGGGGCGGATGGCTGAAACCAACCTGATCGAGGACGCTTACAAATTCCGGACCCCTTCGCTGCGTAATGTGGCTCTGACGGCGCCTTACGGGCACAATGGCGCGTATCCAACACTTGAAGCGATAATCCGTCACCATGCCGATCCCGCAGGCAGTGCGGCAAACTGGACGCCGGATATGGCAAACCTACCCGATGTCCCATGGCTGGCCGCTGTTGATTTTGCGATCCGCGAAGACATGGCCGAAATGGCGCGGCAAGCGGCTGTCAACGATCTGCAACCAATGACGTTCAGCGACCGCGACATCGCAGATCTGGTAGCATTCTTGAATGCGTTAACCGGAAAAACAGCCCTCGTACGACCTATGGGGCGTCCAGCTGCCGTGCCAAGCGGCCTACCTGTCGACTAGGCACGCCGCGGCCGCACCTAGCGGCGGATCATCACGCCCAGATCAGCCACATTCGTGCCGGTCGCATCAGTCATCAACAGATCACCGGCCTGTGCCAGCGCCGCGTAGCTGTCGTTATTGGCCAGCAGCCCCGCAAGATCGTCAATCTTTGACAGCGTCAGATGATCAACCAGACCGCCAGCCGCGTCGGTCGGCCCGTCGCGCCCGTCGCTGCCAGCCTGCAAACACACCCAGTCAGTCCAGCCACGCGAAGCCGCTTCCTGCGCAATACGCAAAGCAAGTTCCTGATTGCGTCCACCACGTCCATCGCCCTGCAATTTGACAGTTGTCTCGCCACCCCAGACAGTGATGCCCTTGCCCGCATTGTCACAAATGAAACGCGCGGCTTCAGCCACGTCGCCTTCGACCGGAGTTGCAATCACATGCGCATTTCCGGCTTTCGCAGCCATCGCAGCCACGCTTTTTGCATTCGATCCAACAAGAAGATTGATGGCCTGCGGCAATGGCGCAGGCAAAGGTGCATTTTCCAGATGCGTTCGAACCGCATCCGGTAGCTGTGCCCAAAGCTTCTTTGATTTCAGCAATGCAATCGCCGCATCAGCCGTTCCGATCGGGCCGACGGTCGGGCCACTGGCAATTGCAGAAAGGTCGTCCCCGATCACGTCAGACAGGATCAAGGCTGTCACTTGATGCGGGGCCGCGTTGCGCAAAAATCCCCCACCCTTGAGATCGGAAAGCTGCTGGCGGATCATGTTCATTGCCGTGATATCCAGTCCCGAAGCAAGCAATAATGCGTTCACTTGCGCCTTATCGGCGAGTGGCATATTGCCGGCAGGCGCAGGGAGCATCCGCAATCCGCCACCGGAGATAAGCGCCAGAATTGGCCCATCCGCACCGCGCAGTGCAGACATGACGGCTTGCGCGGCAGCAGCCCCGTTTTCATCCGGCACGGGATGACCTGCGGCCATCACAGTCGCACCTTCCAAATCAGAAGCGTTTTCGTAGTTGGTCACGACGAGGCATGGAACATCAGCAAAACGTTCCATCGCAGCTTTGGCCATCAACCTTGCGGCTTTGCCCACTGCTACAATCAAGGCAGGTGGCGCGATGGTGTCCAGATGCTTGCTGACGGCATCATAGGGATCAGCGGCAGCTACACCGGCGTTGAAGATTTCCAGTGCTTGTTCCCGCATTTGACCCGATCACTCCATGTGCTGCCGGATCCGGTTTACCATCAACCAGACCAAGAGCAACACAATCGGCGTCGCCGAAGCAGCGATAATGGCCTTGCTGATGCCAAGGCCCTCTCCCAATGGTGCAGTCGCATAGAGCACCAGATTGACCGCATAATAGCTGATCGCGACCACTGACAGACCCTCAACAGTTTTCTGCAACCGCAGTTGCAGGTCCGCGCGTTTGTCCATGCTGGTCAGCAGTTCCTGGTTTTGGGCAGAGCGTTCAACGTCAACGCGGGTCCGCAGCAAATCACCTGCCCGCAAAGCGCGATCAGACATTGCCTGTAGCCGATTTTCAGTTGATTTGACCGTCCGCATCGCAGGATCAAAGCGGCGCATCATAAACTCGCCAAAGGTCTGGCGGCCTTCAAACCGCTCTTCTCGCAAAACGCCGATGCGCTGATTGACGATCTTTTCATAGGCCTCGGTCGCACCGAAACGGAATGACGACTGCGCGATTGTGTTTTCGATCTCGGCCGAAACTTCCAGCAAAGATTGCAGAACAAGGGCCGGATCTGCCGTCGTACTGCGCATATCCTCTAGCAGGCTGGTCAGTCGCTTGTCGAACTCGCCCATTTTCGGCCCTAGTTCGCGCGCACGCGACAGCCCCAGCATAGACATGGATTTATAGGTTTCCACTTCGCACAGCCGCTGCATCACACGACCGATACGTCTATTACCGACATGGGGCCGTGCAAAAACCGCAAATCGCATGTGACCACCGTGGTCGATCCGGAAATCACCCGCCACGACCAAGTCGTTCTCGATCACCCGACTGATCGCAAGACTTTCCGGCACGAACCACTGGCGCGCCTTTTCGATAATCCCGTCGTCGCTTTCGGCCACTTCGATCCGGATCAACGCGGACGTCATACGCGTCCCCGGTGCTGCATCAAGCCAGTCTTCGGGGAAGACGTTGAAGGTTGCGGCATCAAAGGGGCGCTCAGCGACGCCCTCGCCAAAGATCGTATAGGTCACGAATTCGGTGTGGCTTTCCCACTTCAGCTGGTGCTTGCCAATGGTGCCAAAGAAATGTGTCGCGTTCGGCTGCGGATGTTGCGCGCCAAATCGGTCCAGCAAATCAATTAGATGCGCACGATCAGCGTCACGGTCCCGCCCTGCGGCATTGGTGGCGGGCTTGATCGCAAGATAGGCCGCACGGCTTGGTGCGCCGACCGAGGGAAACGGCCGCGCGTGAAGCTCGTTGGCCAGCGTATAGCGCAACGGATGATCGGCAAGTGGGGCCATGGACTGTGCCTTTGCAAAAAACAGTTGCGGCCTAAACTAGCGTCCTTTGCCGGACTGTAAACAAAAAAGATGTTCAATTATAATAACTTAATCGAACACAATGGTATACCGACGTCCCTCTTGCGACACTCGTGCCACACTTCGACATAGACGTTGCCTATCCGAACGGGATAGGCAACGGCATGGCCCACATCATTCTTTTCAACAAACCATATGGCGTACTGTCGCAATTCACAGACGTCAAAAGTCCGTCACCACGCCCGACCCTTTCGGCGTTTATTAGCGTCCCAAATGTCTATCCCGCTGGTCGTCTTGACCGCGACAGCGAGGGGCTTTTGGTGTTAACCGACGATGGCAAACTGCAAGCGCGGATCGCGGACCCGAAACACAAGTTAACCAAGACATATCTCGTGCAGGTGGAAGGTGAACCAGCCGAATCCGATCTGCAGTCATTGCGTAAGGGTGTGACCCTCAAAGACGGACCGACGCGGCCAGCCGACATCCGGCGTATCGCCCCCCCACCCTTATGGGACCGCGATCCGCCAGTCCGGTTTCGCAAATCCGTGCCGGATAGCTGGGTGGAAATCACGATCAGCGAAGGGCGCAACCGACAGGTGCGCCGCATGACAGCGCACATCGGTTTTCCAACACTCAGGCTGGTGCGCTGGCGGGTCGGTGACTGGACGCTGGACGGGATTGAAAGCGGGCAATGGCGCGAGGCCACATAGGCAAGCCATTGATATACAGGGTTACTGGTGCGGTCGGGGGGACTCGAACCCCCACGAGTGTTACCTCACAGCGACCTCAACGCTGCGCGTCTACCAATTCCGCCACGACCGCAAGTCTGTAAGCTGGTAGTCGCGGCACTCATAGACGAGCGTATTTGTGATGCCAAGAGGGAAAACACCCCCTTTTCAACGGCAACCCACAAGGCTACCCCAAGGATATGGTGGAATGGATCACAACTGACGGTTTGACCGACTATGATGAGGCCTTGGCCTTCATGGAAAACCGTGTCGCCGGAATCGTTGACGGGTCGGCCGACGAATGCATTTGGCTGCTTGAACATCCCCCGCTCTATACGTCAGGCACCTCTGCCAAGCCGGCTGACTTGGTCGATCCGCACCGTTTTCCGGTCTACGATGCCCGACGTGGCGGCGAATACACGTACCATGGCCCCGGGCAGCGGGTTGTTTATGTGATGCTGGATGTCGGCAAACGTGGCCGCGATGTGCGCAGGTTTGTCAAGGATCTGGAACACTGGATCATTGCGACCCTTGATACATTCAATATCAAAGGCGAAATCCGCGACGGGCGCGTCGGCGTGTGGGTGCAACGCCCCGACAAGCCGTTGCAAGCGAACGGGTCAATTGCCGAAGACAAGATCGCGGCCTTGGGTATCCGTTTGCGCAAATGGGTTTCATTTCACGGGCTGTCGATCAATGTAGAGCCTGATCTATCGCACTTCGACGGTATCGTGCCCTGTGGCATTCGCGACCACGGCGTCACATCACTGGTCGATCTGGGACTGCCCGTCAGCTTGGCGGATCTGGATGTTGCCCTGAAAACCTGTTTCAACGCACAGTTCGCTGAGAGCCCTATAAATCAGCCTGAAAATCGCTAATCAACAACTGCACGACCGCATTCAGCGCCTCTTGCTTATCTGCCCCTGCTGCTTTTGCTTGCGCGAATGCGCGGCGCTGTTGGTCCGCGCTGGTGCCCGCAGCCAGAATATCGCGGGCCGCTTCGACCTCTGCAACGCAGTCCAGCGCCACAGCGTCATCAGCAATCAGCGCGAGCAATTCATCAACCGCTTGCGCGAATGGAATCAGTGATTTACGGCCAAAATCAATGAAAGGCTCAGAGACACCATAGCGTTGCGCTCGCCAGCGGTTCTCGGCGACCATGAAGTTCTGCACAATTCGCCAACCATCGTTCTTGATGGACTTGCGCCACAGCATGCGCGTCAAACATTGCGTGAGTGCGGCAAGTGTCAGCGTAACCTCCATCCTTGGGGCCACGTCGCAAATCCGCGATTCAATCGTTGGAAATTTCGATGAAGGCCGCAGATCCCACCAGATTTTCGAAGCGTCCTCGATCAACCCCAAATCGGTCAGCGTATCCACCGTCGACGAAAACTGCTCCCAATCTTTCATGTAGGGTGGCAGACCTGTGCGGGGCAGATTGTCAAAGACGGTCAACCGGTAGGACTGCATGCCCGTGTCCTCACCCTGCCAAAAAGGAGAGGACGTCGAAAGCGCATGCAGATGTGGCAGAAAATACTTGAGCTGATTGACCAAGTTGATCCGCATGTCTTTGTCGGGAATGCCAACATGGACATGCATTCCGCAGATCAACATGCGTCGTGCGACACCGGCCAGATCACGGCGCAACTGGTTATAGCGTGCCTTGTCGGTGTGGTGTTGATCCTTCCAGTCAGCAAACGGATGGCAAGAGGCGGCAATCGGGGCAAGTCCATGTGCCGCAGCATGTCGCGCCACCGTGCGCCGTAAATTGCCCAGATCAGCCCGTGCTTGGGCGATCGTTTCGCAAACGCCTGTGCCGACTTCGACCTGACACTGCAGGAATTCGGGGCTGAACTTGCCCGCAAGGTCCTTTTTGCAGGCGTTCATCAAGGCCTCAGGCGCATGTGCCAAAGCAAAGGTATCCAGATCGACAAGCAGGTATTCTTCTTCGATACCGATCGTGAAAGGGGGGCTTTCCGGCGCCATGTGATACCTCCTGGTCTTTTGCAATCCTAACCGCTTTGCCGCTGCATGCCAGCAATTTGACGGACCCGTCCCGATCGACCCCGCTACACCTGCGCCAAATTAACCCATGCAGAAAAGCGTATCCTTAGTTGCCCCTTTACCGCCAACCGATTAGAACCATGCCAAACGACCGGCGGGGCTTCGACTCGGCGGCGTGAAAAAGTAGCCAATACGAGGAGAGCCACAATGGCAGACGCAGCCATCCACGGCGACGCACACGAGGACGAACGGGGCTTCTTTACCCGTTGGTTTATGTCAACAAACCACAAAGATATCGGCATTTTGTACCTGTTTGTCGCAGGTATTCTTGGCTTTATCTCGGTCGCCTTCACCGTTTTCATGCGCATAGAGCTGATGGAGCCCGGTGTTCAACACATGTGCCTTGAGGGCGCACGTCTCATAGCTGCCGCTGCGGGTGAATGTACGCCGAACGGCCACCTCTGGAACGTTTTGATCACCTACCACGGTGTATTGATGATGTTCTTTGTGGTTATTCCGGCCCTCTTCGGTGGTTTTGGTAACTACTTTATGCCGCTGCAGATCGGTGCTCCGGATATGGCGTTCCCGCGGCTGAACAATCTGTCTTTCTGGATGTTCATTGCTGGTGCGTCACTTGGTGTTGCATCGATGTTGTCACCCGGCGGCAACGGTCAGGCCGGTTCCGGCGTGGGTTGGGTCTGGTATCCGCCACTGTCCACATCCGAAGGCGGCATGTCGATGGACCTTGCGATCTTTGCGGTGCACCTGTCGGGTGCGTCGTCGATCCTTGGCGCGATCAACATGATCACAACCTTCCTGAACATGCGCGCACCGGGCATGACGCTGCACAAAGTGCCGTTGTTCGCTTGGTCGATCTTCGTAACAGCCTGGTTGATCCTTCTGGCCCTGCCTGTTCTGGCTGGCGCGATCACAATGCTTCTGACAGACCGGAACTTTGGCACGACCTTCTTCCAACCTGAAGGCGGCGGCGATCCGATCTTGTACCAGCACATTCTGTGGTTCTTCGGTCACCCGGAAGTCTACATCATCATCATCCCCGGCTTTGGTATCGTCAGCCACGTTATCGCGACATTCTCGCGCAAGCCGATCTTTGGCTACCTGCCAATGGTCTATGCGATGGTCGCAATCGGTGTTCTGGGCTTCGTCGTTTGGGCGCACCACATGTACACAGTGGGTATGACGCTGACGCAGCAGTCCTACTTCATGCTGGCCACGATGGTTATTGCGGTGCCGACAGGCGTCAAAATCTTCTCGTGGATTGCGACAATGTGGGGCGGCTCGGTCGAGTTCAAGACACCGATGTTGTGGGCGATGGGCTTCTTGTTCCTGTTCACACTTGGTGGTGTGACCGGCATCGTCCTGTCGCAAGCTGGCGTCGACCGCGTTTACCATGACACCTACTATGTTGTGGCACACTTCCACTACGTGATGAGCTTGGGTGCTGTATTCTCGATCTTTGCGGGTATCTATTTCTACCTGCCCAAGATGTCGGGCCGCATGTATCCCGAGTGGGCGGGCAAGCTGCACTTCTGGGCGATGTTCATCGGTGCAAACCTGACATTCTTCCCACAGCACTTCTTGGGTCGTCAGGGTATGCCACGTCGTTACATCGACTACCCCGAGGCATTTGCCTACTGGAACTATGTATCCAGCTGGGGTGCGTTCCTGTCCTTTGCTTCGTTCTTGTTTTTCATCGGCGTCCTTGTCTGGACCCTGACAAAAGGCAAGCGCGTCACCGAGAACAACCCTTGGAACGAATACGCGGATACGCTGGAGTGGACACTGCCATGCCCACCACCAGAGCACACATTCGAGACGCTGCCAAAGCAGTCCGATTGGGACAAACAGCATTCGCACTAAATGCAGTCTAAAGAATCAAAAGGCCCTGTCAGAAATGACGGGGCCTTTTTTGTTGATGGATCACCAATGCAAATGGCGACGGTCTGTCGCGTTTGACCTTATGACACAGCAGGTTAGAACCAAGGTATGCCTTACGAATGGACGCCCTCCCCGCCGATCAAAGACAGCCATTGGCAGTTAAGCCTCTGGCCCTACAGATCGCTCTTGCGCAAGGATTTTGTGCTTTTCATCGGCGCGACTGCCGCGTTGGTGTCCCTGCCCTTGCTGACCCTGCTTGGGAAAGCCGTCTTATGGGGCATACTGCCGTTTTTCCTGCTGATGATTGCAGGCGTATGGTACGCCCTGCACGTCAGCTACAGGCGCGGCGAAGTAGTTGAAGAGCTTGTTGTAGATGAAACGACAGCCCACCTGACAAGACACAACCCCAAGGGCGATATTCAGGAATGGCGCGCAAACAGGTATTGGGTAACAGTTCACCTGCACCCCAAAGGCGGACCGGTCGAGAACTACATCACGTTGCGTGGTGGTGACCGCGAAGTCGAGATTGGTGCGTTTCTGGATGCCGCAGAGCGCCTAACGCTCTACGACGAACTCAAAAGCGCATTCCGCGCCTGAGGCGACCTAGCCGAGACGGTTCTTGACCATTGGACCGGCCTTGCCGAAATCCATGCGGCCGGTGAACTGAGCCTTCAGTTCTGCCATAACTTTTCCCATGTCGCGGATGTTGGTCGCACCGACTTCGGCAATTGCTGCGTCTACCGCCGCTCAAGCTTCTTCCTCGCTCAATTGCTTGGGCAGGAATTCTTCGATGAACTTGATTTCCGCCAATTCTTTTTCCGCCAATTCCAGACGACCGCCCTCTTCATAGGCGCGCGCACTTTCTTGGCGTTGTTTGACCATCCGACTCATGATGGCCATGACATCGTCGGTGCTAAGACCATCCGCCTCTTCAGCGGTGCCGCGCATCGCGATATCTTTGTCTTTGATCGCCGCATTGATCAGGCGCAACGTCGAAAGGCGGTCTGCTTCCTTTGCCCGCATAGCGTCTTTTAAGGCTGCATTGATCTTGTCGCGCATGTGCATGGCAGTGTCCCGAAGAAATAGTGTTTAACGAAGGGGCAACATAATGCGCCCAAGCCTGACTGACAAGCACAACGCGCAGAATGCAGGCCCCTTGTTTGCAAGGGTGTGATACGGTCTTGACCCCGCCTGCCTGCCCCCGTAAACCCAGCGCAATTTGACGCATGGGAGACTTGCTATGACGCAGAAACCGACCGCCTGTTTGGCGCTTGCAGATGGTACGATCTTCTATGGTATGGGCTTTGGCGCCACTGGTGAAACGGTGGCAGAGCTTTGCTTTAACACTGCAATGACCGGCTATCAGGAAATAATGACCGACCCGTCTTATGCGGGCCAGGTTGTGACCTTCACCTTTCCCCACATCGGCAACACCGGCGTCAATCCAGAGGATGACGAAACGGCCGACCCCGTCGCAGCAGGCATGGTGGTCAAGTGGGACCCGACGCTGGCATCAAACTGGCGTTCCACAGAAGAGCTGACGACGTGGCTGGGAAGGCGTAATCGCATCGGCATGGGTGGCATCGACACCCGCCGCCTGACCCGCGCGATCCGGCAACAGGGTGCGCCTCATGTGGCCCTTGCCCATGATCCCGACGGCAATTTCGATATCGCGGCACTTGTCCAAAAGGCGCGGGCCTTTCAAGGGCTTGAGGGTCTTGATCTGGCCAAGGATGTCACTTGTGCGCAATCCTACCATTGGAACGAAATGCGGTGGGCCTGGCCCGAGGGTTACTCCCCCCAGACCGCACCAAAGCACAAAGTTGTGGCTATCGACTTTGGCGCCAAGCGCAACATCTTGCGCTGCCTTGCAAGTGCCGGCTGCGATGTGACCGTGTTGCCCGCGACGGCAACAGCGCAGGATGTTCTGGCCCTGAACCCCGACGGTGTTTTCCTGTCAAACGGCCCCGGTGATCCTGCGGCAACTGGCGCTTATGCTGTGCCAATGATCCAAGGTGTCCTAGCTGCGGACCTTCCCGTGTTCGGAATTTGCCTTGGACACCAGATGCTGGCACTGGCATTGGGTGCGAAGACCATCAAGATGAACCACGGTCACCACGGCGCCAACCACCCTGTCAAAGACATGGAAACCGGCAAGGTCGAAATTACCTCTATGAATCATGGCTTTACAGTGGACAGCCAAACCCTGCCTGACGGTGTCGAAGAAACACATGTGTCGCTTTTTGACGGCAGCAACTGTGGCATCCGCATCGCCGGACGACCTGTTTTCAGCGTCCAGTACCACCCAGAAGCAAGCCCGGGTCCGCAAGACAGCTATTATTTGTTTGAACGGTTCGCCGAAGCAATGAGCGTTTGAAGTTACTCTGCCGATTCGACTGCTTGCGCATCAAGTTTCAGACGGGTCACGAACGCCTCTGAGATGTGATTGCGCAAGGCTTCGTAGGCCGCGTCGCCATCGCCCGCCTCGATTGCGGCGACAATCGCTTCGTGTTCCTGCAACGTCTGGTGCCCACGCCCCTTTGCCGCGATTGATGTGGTCGCCAAAAGCGCCATCGACCGATGCACAAGATCAAGCTGTTGCACAAGAAAACGGTTGTGCGACGCAAGGTGGATTTGCTTGTGAAACCGGCGGTTTGCACGGCTCATTGCATTTGGATCGCCAACCAGTTTTTCGTCTTCGGCCATCAAGTTGCGCAGAACCTTGATCTCTTCCGGCGTCGCATGCTGGGCAGCAAGACGGGCCGCCAAACCCTCCAACTCGCCGCGCACAACATAAAGCTCTGACAGTTGCGAGTGGTCCAGCGATGCAACGATCAATGACCGTCCGTCGCGTGTCAGAAGGGACTGTGTTTCCAGCCGCTGCAGCGCCTCGCGGATCGGGGTGCGCGACACGCCAAATCGCTCTGCCAATTCGCTTTCAACAAGGCGGTCACCGGGTTTGTAAACATGGCTGTCGATCGCTTCAAGAATGAGGGCATAAGCGTCTTTCTGTGATCCGCGCGGGTCGTGCATTAAACTGTCCTTTGTTTCATCGCGCAAGCATAGGCCTGCAGCCCCCAAAGGATCAAGCCAAAGCGATTGCAGCAGCCAATCACAGCCCCTATTATCAGCGGTATGGTTGCACATCATTTCACACATGTGGATACGTGGGTCTTTGACCTGGACAATACGCTTTACCCACCGTCGGATGATCTTTTCGGGCAAATGGACGCCCGGTTTTCGGCCTATGTCGCGCGGTTGACCGGATTGGATCACGCCCGTGCGCTGAAATTATGCGGGGATTACTGGACCGAATACGGCTCGACCCTTGCGGGGTTGATGGCGCATCACGATGTTGATCCGCATCACTATCTGGCAGATGTCCACGATATCGACGTTTCACACTTGCAAGAGGATGCTGCCCTCAAAACTGCAATCAGCAGGTTGAAAGGCCGGAAAATCGTCTACACCAATGGATCGCAAAACCATGCCAAGCGGGTGCTGGCAGCACGCGGTCTTACAACGGTTTTTGATGCTGGGTACGTGGTTGAACACGCTGATTTCAAACCCAAACCCACCCATGATGCCTTT
>CBDTYC010000051.1:0-12505 GCA_965364495.1 uncultured Yoonia sp.
CGACTTTATCAACATGTTCATGTTCTTGCTGCAGTTGTTCGGCAACCGCGAATAACCATTGAAAAATAGCAATGATTGGGGGCTGATGGCAACATCAGCCCCTTTTTGTTTCTAGAAAGTGAAGTCCAGTCCATGACCCTGCCCATTACATCAGTAACTGCAATTTGCGCGGGCCTCTTGATCCTGTTGCTGACGATCAAGGTGGTGCACTTGCGCCGCCGCGACGGCGTCGTTCTGGGTGATAACAATGATCGCGCGCTCGCCAAGGCGATCAGGGGCCATGCCAACGCGGTCGAGCAACTTCCCATCGCCTTGATCCTGATGGGCCTATCAGAAGCACAGGGCGCCGCCCTATCGCTGGTTGCTGGTGCTGCCGTCCTTTTGATTGCTGGGCGGGTCATGCATGCGATTTATTTCGCGATACACGGGACGCATTGGCGGCTGCGGACCTATGGCATGTTGCTGACCATGATTGCACAGGGCGCACTGCTGGTGATCTTGTTCTTGGCGCTGGTCACTCAATAGCCGCAAGGGGTTACTATGCCTATCATCCGCAAGTCCGACGTTCCTATCGACAGCCCAAAGATGCCTGATGCGCTCGGTAGCTTTGCCGCCGCACGCTATAGCGATGCTGGTGGCCTGACACAGTTCGGCGCCTTCACTGAAACCTTGCCGCCTGGATCGCGTTCCTCGCTCAAGCACTGGCATAAGACCGAAGACGAGTTCATTCTTGTGATCGCCGGTACGGTGACATTGCACGAAGGCGATACAGTCAGCCAAATGGAAGTCGGCGATGCGGCTTGCTTTCAGGCTGGCACCGCGATTGGTCACTGCCTCGAAAATGCCAGCGAAACTGATGTGACCTATCTGGTCGTTGGCACACGTAGCCCGCGTGACGTTGTAACTTATCCCGATCATAATCGTAGGCTTATCTTTGACCGCCACACAAAAGAGCGAACCTATCAGACGCTTGATGGCCAACCTGCCGATCCGCCCAAAGGGTAATTGGCAACAAAAAAGCCGCCCTCGAAGAGTGCGGCTTAATGTCAGTCAAATCCAGCAGATCAATTACTTGATCTTGCCTTCCTTGTATTCCACGTGCTTGCGCACAACGGGGTCGTACTTTTTGATGACCATCTTCTCGGTCATTGTACGTGCGTTCTTTTTCGTGACGTAGAAATGCCCGGTCCCCGCAGTGGAGTTCAGGCGGATCTTGATGGTGGTAGGCTTCGCCATGTCTCATCTCTCCTGGTTGCGGGCCGTATGCGGCACATCGCATGAATATCATTGAAGCTGCCTTTTACCCTCGCAGGGGGCCGAGTCAACCGTAAACCCGCGTTAAAGCGGGGGTAATATGCGCGGACGGCCTATAAGCCGGATTTTGTCCTTTGTGGTTACCCACAAATGGATGACCATTCATCTTAAACGCCTGTTGCCAGACGCCCTCTAGCTGCCAACCCGGACCACTCGGGCTCAAGCCGCCCTACGGCCGATATCCCCGAAAGGATCATTGCCGCACGTGGTCCCTATTTGGCATTGCTCCCGGTGGGGCTTGCCGTGCCGCTTACGTTGCCGCTCGCGCGGTGGGCTCTTACCCCACCGTTTCACCTTTTCCTGACCGGGGTCAGGTAGTTTGTTCTCTGTGGCGCTTTCCCTGGGGTTGCCCCCGCCGGGCGTTACCCGGCACCGTGCTTTTTGGAGTCCGGACTTTCCTCGACATTGCTGCCGCAGCCATCCAGCCATCCGCGCAAACCAGCAGTTAGGTCCAAGCTGCGTTCACGTCAACGGGAAACCTGTGCGCAAGATCGGTGATCATTGCAAGATCAACGGTATCAAGCGGCCCGACGTGGCGCGGACGGAAACGCAACCGAAAGGTGGCAAGCAACAAATCAGGATCATCCGTCGCCGTGTATCCAAAGCATGCCATTGCCGCCACAAATCGGGCAACAGATACATCTTGGGGCCTGTCTTGCGCGTCGGGCCAAACCGACAAGCCGGCAACAGCCAACCTGCGCCAGTCAAACCGCGGGCCGGGATCGGATTTTCGGTCCGGTGCCATATCAGAGTGTCCAATCACCCGCTCTGGCCGAATCGCCCAGCGCAAAGCAATGCCGTTCATTAAGCTGCAAAGGGCATCCATCTGTGCGCTCGCAAATGGGGTAGAACCTGTATTGGATAGCTCTATCCCGATCGAATAGCTGTTCACGTCGGTCACGCTACCCCATCTGCCTGTGCCTGCATGCCACGCACGCAAAGCCTCTGGCACCAAAGACAGCACCTCGCCATCCTCGGCGATCAGGTAATGCGCCGAAACTTCATTGGCAGGATTACACAGTGTATCGGCGGCGGCTTTGGCACTGGTCATGGCCGTGTAGTGGATCACGACCATGTCAGGCTTGGCACCATCACGACGCGGCCCGCAATTGGGCGAGGATCTCTGCGTCAGTATCAGTTCCGAAACGCTTGGATGAAAGGTGCAGGGTCCCAACCACAGGCGAAACCGTCACCGTCAGGGTCAATGCCACGGCGATCACGGTCCGGACCACCGCGCGCGAGGAAATCACGCTGTGCGTCATCGGGGCTTGCGTAGTCAGCACAATTGCGGCGGAATCGCCCGTCTCCGGACAGCAGTGACCGACTGTACCATGGTTGACCCAGTTTATTGGGCGCATTTATTGCGAACTCTACGATATTGGGGCCAACGTCACGCGGGCGTTCTGGCACCGCTGTAGGGGCCACTTGCTGACGCGCCGCAGCTTGGGCCGCGCGACGGTCTGCGTCACTTTGAATTGTTTCACGACCTGAAACAGCGTCGAAATTCTGCTCGTCCGATAGGCCGCCGGAATTGGCGAGTTGTGGCGCGGGATTGCTGGGCGACGCGTCCAGACCTTGTGTCCGCAGCGGATCAACGCCTGTATTCGCAGGCAGGGCATTCGACGCTGTGCTTTGCCCAATTCCTGCGGCCGCCAATTCACTGGACGGAATTGCGGATGTTTGCCCAGAAATGCCTGACTGATTCTGTAACGGTGCCGCATTAACCTGCGGCGGCGGAGGGAACCCACCCAATGGTGCAGACAATTGCGCTTCGCGCAGCGCGCGGTCTGTCGCGTCATCAAAACCGACGCCGCGTTCGGTTGGCACCACCGCCGGGGAACACGCCGCCAACCCAATCAGCGTAGCCGCTATAAGAACGCCTGATTTCATCTTTAGTTACCTGCTAAACTGCATTTGTTGGTAAAAGGCTTACCACCACTTTGTGGGTTTGGCCACAAATCCGGCCGACTGCTCGAGGCTATAGGCTACATTCAGCAAATCGCCTTCTTCCCAAGGACGCCCGATCAATTGCAGCCCCAAGGGCAACCCGTTTGCATCCACGCCGGTTGGCACAGCAATCCCGGGCAATCCTGCAAGGTTCACTGTGACAGTGAACACGTCATTCAGATACATCTGGATCGGATCGGCGTTCGACATCTCGCCCAAGCCAAACGCGGCCGACGGCGTTGCCGGTGTCAGAATGGCATCAACGCCATCGGCAAAGACATTGTCAAAATCCTGTTTGATCAACGCGCGCACACGGCGCGCACGGTTGTAATAGGCGTCATAGAAACCGGCCGAAAGCACATAGGTACCAACCATAATCCGGCGCTGGACCTCTGGGCCAAAGCCTTCGGCGCGGGTCTTTTCATACATCTCTGTAATACCATCGCCAGCGGCCAAGGTCGCACGGTGTCCAAAGCGAACGCCGTCATAGCGGGCAAGGTTCGAAGACGCCTCGGCGGGCGCGATCACATAATAGGCTGGCAGCGCGTATTTCGTGTGTGGCAACGAGATTTCGACAATCTTTGCGCCTGCGTCCTTCAGCATCGTCGTGCCGTCTTCCCACAGTTTTTCGATCTCTGCGGGCATGCCGTCCATGCGGTATTCTTTCGGGATACCGATGGTTTTGCCACGAATGTCGCCTGTCAGCGCAGCCTCGAAATCAGGCACAGCCAAGTCGGCGCTGGTGCTGTCCAACGGATCATGGCCGGACATCGCACCCAACATGATTGCCGCATCGCGCACGTCCTTGGTCATCGGGCCAGCCTGATCCAGCGACGACGCAAAGGCCACAATGCCCCAACGCGAGACGCGACCATAAGTCGGCTTGAGACCCGTAATCCCGACAAACGCGGCGGGCTGTCGAATTGAGCCGCCTGTATCGGTACCGGTAGCAGCCAAACACAGATCGGCAGCAACAGCGCTGGCGGAGCCACCAGAAGACCCGCCCGGCGTCAATGCCGCGTCATCTGCGTTGCGCTTCCAAGGGTTCACAGCGTTGCCATAGACCGAAGTTTCGTTGGAAGACCCCATCGCGAATTCATCCATGTTGAGCTTGCCCAACATGACCGCACCTGCATCAAACAGCTTTGACGTGATCGTGCTTTCGTATTCGGGCTTGAAGCCCTCCAGAATGCGGCTTGCTGCCTGCGAAGGCACACCTTTGGTGCAAAACAGGTCTTTGATACCCAAAGGGATGCCGCACATATCAGGGGCGTCACCGGCCTTGATGCGCGCATCAGCGGCAGCGGCCTGATCTTTTGCAATATCGGGTGTGTGGTGCACGAAAGCGCCCAGCGCATCAGCGCCAGCGATAGCAGACAGGCAGTCGGCGGTGATTTCAGCGCTGGATGTTTCGCCCTTGCGCATCGCGTCACGGGCACCGGCGATTGTCAGTTTGGATAGTTCAGACATTATTCGACCACCTTTGGGACAGCAAAGAAACCTTCACGGGAATCCGGCGCATTCTTGAGGATCGCTTCCTGCTGGTTGCCGTCCGTCACAACATCCGCGCGACGCTTAAGGCGCTGCGGTGTTACAGAGGTCATCGGCTCTACGCCTTCGACATCAACTTCGTTGAGCTGTTCGATAAAGCCCAAAATCGCGCTGAACTCGGATGCCAGTGCGGGCAATGCGTCGTCTTCCACCTTGATGCGGGCCAATTTGGCAACGCGGCGGGCTGTTTCGATGTCGATCGACATGGACAAACTCTCCGATAAAACTTTTGCAGCGTTTATCGCCCTTGCGGCGCGGTCGCAAGCATATGGCGCGTGTAAACGTGGATCATCCAACCCAACATCACACCATTGAGGATATGCCAGACAAAATGTGTGCCGATGGGGATCATGTCGCACAGTATTTCATCAAGCGAACGGATGATGATGGACAGGCACAAAAGTGCCGCTCCTGCGGAAAACCCCTGCGCGATTCCGGGCCGGTGGCGCAGAAAGACCGCATAAAGCAAAAGCAGGATCGGCACTGTCCAGTAGAAATTCGAGATCGCGATAAAAGGAATGCGGTTCAGAACAGGTACGA
Organism: uncultured Yoonia sp.; assembly: GCA_965364495.1. Lineage (GTDB taxonomy): Bacteria > Pseudomonadota > Alphaproteobacteria > Rhodobacterales > Rhodobacteraceae > Yoonia. Next base: position 5,353 of record CBDTYC010000051.1, read on the forward strand.
GGGCGGCAGCGTAAGGAATGAACAGCGCGGTTGCGAGGACCGCCCACATAGCACCCATCGGCACGATGTCGCGGTTCACAATGAACAAATAGATCAGGATGAAACTTCCGATCGGAATCACATCAAGCGTTGAAGCCCATAGTGTGGCATGGGTGTGAAAAAGAAAGCTGCCGATCCCGATGACGCATAGCATCCCTGACAACCCGCGGGCCATTCGCACCCCCGCGCTGCGCCGCCAGAAGATCACCGCAGCGATAATAAAGGCCACATTCGTCAACGCATTCAGCGGTTCTGACCAATAAGTAAAATCCGTCCGTTCACAGTACCCGTCGACCTGTTCGAACCAATCCATCTTGGCACCCTTCACTTTGCGCCCTACCCTGTCAAAAACCGACAGGAGGGCAATATGAAAATCACATGGCTGGGACACGCGAGTTTTCGCATCGAAGTCGAAGATGCCGTTTTGTTGATCGACCCATGGCTCGAGGGAAATCCGTCATTTCCAACCGAACAGCGCGCTACGGCCATTGCGGGGGCCACGCATATCCTTCTGACACACGGTCATTTCGATCACACGGCAGAGGTTGATGCAGTTGCCAAAGATACAGGCGCCCTGGTCGTGGGCATACCAGAGCTTTGCGCGGTCTTTTCTGCCCATGAAACAATCGACTTCAACAAAGGCGGCACCGTCAACCTGAATGGCGCGCATGTCTCAATGGTGCAGGCAACGCACTCATCTTCTGTGGGGTCTGCCTATGCCGGAACCGAGGCGGGTTATATGATCAAAGGTGACGGACATACTGTCTACGTATCAGGCGATACAGATATCATGGCCGATATGGACTGGATGGGTGATTTCTATAATCCGGACATCGGCATTCTATGCGCGGGCGGGCATTATACGATGGGCATGGAGGGTGCGGCCTACGCGGCAAAGCGTTACTTCAACTTCAAGACCGTTATCCCTTGCCACTACGGGACATTCCCGCTTTTGGCCCAATCGGCCCAGCCTCTGGTTGACGCATTGCCCGAAATCGCGGTCCTGACTCCCGCCGTGATGGAAACTGTCATAATCTAGCGTCGTTCGGCAAAAAACGCTTTGAGCAGGTCTTCCGAGGGTTTCGCATCCATACCGTCGTAAACCTCTGGCGCATGGTGGCACTGCGGGTGGCTGAACACGCGGGGGCCTTGGGCAACGCCGCCGGACTTTGGGTCGGCGGCGCCGTAATAAAGCCGCCCAATCCGCGCGTTGCTGATAGCTGCGGCGCACATCGGGCATGGCTCTAGCGTGACATACAGATCAAGGCCCGAGAGCCGCTCTTGCCCCAATGCGGTACAGGCGGCACGGATCGCAAGCATTTCGGCATGTGCTGTTGGGTCGTGCAATTCCCGGGTGCGATTGCCCGCCTGCGCAACTACGCCCTGCGGCCCGACAATGACTGCGCCCACAGGCACTTCGCCACGTGCAGCGGCGGCGCGGGCCTCTTTCAGGGCGATATGCATGAAACTGCGGAAATCCATCCGCCCTAGATGCCTCCTTGGGCCTATTTCAGCAAGGCTTTGCGGCAATTCAATTGCGCGCGGCGCTTATCGCCCTTAAGGGATGGGACATGACAGACACCCCACCCTCCGGCGACCGGATCGCCAAAGTCCTTTCGCGCGCTGGCATCGCCAGCCGTCGCGAAGCCGAGCGCATGATCGAAGCTGGCCGCGTGAGCGTTAACGGCAAGACGATCGATAGTCCCGCGCTGAACGTCACCCCTAATGACCGCATTGTGGTGGATGGAAAAAATGTCGGAGAGCCCGACCCGCCGCGCCTGTGGCTGTATCACAAGCCCGCCGGACTGGTGACGACAGAGCGCGACGAAAAGGACCGCCCCACGGTATTTGATTCGCTGCCCGAAAACCTGCCGCGTGTGATGTCGGTCGGACGGCTTGACCTGAATTCCGAAGGCCTGCTGCTGCTGACCAACGACGGCGAGATGAAGCGCAAGCTGGAACTGCCAAGCACGGGCTGGCTGCGGCGTTACCGTGTGCGCATCAACGGATCAGTCAGCGAAGCGACGCTGGACAGACTACGCGCTGGAATCGAAGTCGAAGGCATCCGCTATCAGCCGATGGTCGTCACATTCGACCGCCAGCAGGGGGCAAATGCATGGCTGACGGTCAGCATCCGTGAAGGCAAGAACCGCGAAATCCGCCGCGCGATGCAAGAGGTCGGCGTCGCCGTGAACCGTTTGATTCGTGTCAGCTATGGCCCGTTCCAGCTCGGCAACCTCAAACAAGGGGACGTCGAAGAGTTGAAGCAACGCGTTGTGCGCGATCAGCTTGGACTTTCCGAAAAACCGACCCCGCAAAGGGTCCGCAAGCCGGTCAACCGCCCAACTAGGGGGAAAAAGCCGCCGAGTTGAACCTTGTCCTGTCACAAACCGTGTGCATGGTGGGACTAACCAATTCTACCGGGGGACAATTACTTGGCCGACTTGCTGACGCTGGAGAACGCGACCAACCTGATAATGCTTTGCTTTTTGCAGGCGGTATTGGGTTTCGACAACCTTCTCTACATCTCGATCGAGAGTAAACGCGCACCTGTCGCCCACCAGAAAGCGGTGCGCATGTGGGGCATTATTATCGCCGTGGCACTGCGCGTTGTCCTGCTATTCACGATGATCCAGTTGATTGACGCCCTGTCAGAGCCGTTCTTTATCATGAATTGGGAAGGTGTGATCGAAGGCGGCGTGAACTTTGCGACCATTGTCTTTGTATTTGGTGGTGCATTCATCATGTACACTGCAGTGAAGGAAATCGGACACATGCTGTCGATGGAAAACCTCGGGCATGACATCGAAGGCAAAGGTGCCAAATCAGCGACCAAAGTTGTCATGCTGATTGTTTTAATGAACCTGATCTTCTCGTTTGATTCTGTCTTGTCGGCTTTGGCGATCACGGATGTTTTCCCGATTCTTGCCACTGCAATTATCCTGTCAGGTCTGGCCATGCTGGTGCTGGCTGATGGTGTGACTAAATTCTTGGAAAAAAACCGCATGTACGAGGTTCTGGGCCTTTTTATCCTGCTGATCGTCGGCGTCGTCTTGCTGGGTGAGGCGGGTCCCGCAGCTGCCCATGCAATGCATGATGACAGCTTGCAGATCATGGTCATGGGGCAGGACATCATTCCGATGTCCAAATCGACATTCTACTTCTCTGTTCTGGTGCTGGTTGCCGTAGAAATCATCCAGTCCGGCTATACCCGCAAACTGAATGCAGAGCGCGCGGCTTTGCAGAAATACTCGTAAAACGACCTACTCATTCCTATTTGAACTAAGGTGAAAACTGACGGAGTGTGTTTGATATGATCCGATTGATCTTCTTGGTGGCATTTGTGGCTATTGCCGCAATCGCACTCACCGGCCTGATCAGGACGATACAAGACGTGACAGAAGGTGGCGTTGGAAAGGACGACGACATGATGCCCGCAAAATTTCGACGGATCACCTATGTTTTGCTGGTTGTCTTGCTGTTTGGCGTGACTTCTGGCTGGTTGGGGGCTGCGTAATGGCCAAACGTTTTGGTGGAAAATTCAGCCCTGACAGGCAATCAGGCGGCCCGCAAACGGCCGCCGTTGACCCACGCCAGATCAAGTCGGCCGGATCGCGCGCAAAGCCGCTTTATGCGCCCGCGCTTATTTTGGTGGTGACGTCACTGAACGACGGACCTGTGGTTCTTGTCACGGCCCTGATTGGCGGCGCAATTCTGACTTTGGCCGCGTGGCTGCTGCAACACGGGCTAGAGGCCGAAGCGGCTTACCACGCCCGCAAGGTTGCCCGCCGCCCGGCGGTGCCGCGTAAAATGCTGGCGACCGCATTGACTGGGATCGGGGTCGTTATTGCCGCGTACCTTGGCGACAGCGGCGTCCTCGGTTCCGCGCTTTATGGTATCGCCGCAGCGGTTCTGCACAGCGTCACATTCGGCATTGATCCGATGACGGACAAACGCATGGCAGGCATCGATACCTTCCAACAAGACCGTGTCGCTCGCGTCGTTGACGAAGCAGAAGCCTATCTGACTGGCATGAAAGCACAGATCGAAGCGATTTCTGATCGCCGCCTGACCGAACGGGTTGCAGATTTCCAGACCATCGCACGTCGCATGATCCGCACGGTGGAAGAAGATCCGCGCGATCTGACCGGAGCGCGCAAATTCCTCGGCGTCTATCTGATGGGTGCGCGCGACGCGACGGTCAAGTTTGTAGATCTCTACGGACGCAACAAAGACCCTGACGCCCGTGCCAGTTATGAGGCTTTGCTGACCGATCTTGAGCAGAACTTCGCTGCCCGGACTGAAAAAATGTTGCTCGATGATCGCAGCGATATGGATATCGAAATCAATGTGCTACGCGACCGCCTCCAGCGCGAAGGCGTCAGCCTTAAACCGAAAGGGAATGACTAATGTCTGAAAAAATCCGCCAAGAGGCCGAAGCCGCCCTTGCTGAAGTTGAAAAAATCACGGCTGTTGTGCTGCCGGAACCAAAGGGTGAACTGGTCACGCTTGACGCAGCTGATCCACCCACAACCGCCGAAATCGAAAAGCGCGTGGCGGAAATTGATATAACCGACACCAATTCGATCGTGTCATTCGGCTCATCGGCACAGGCGGAATTGCAGGTTATCAGCCAATCCATGTTGGCAGGCGTGCGCAACAAAGACGTCGGCCCCGCCGGTGACAGCCTGCGCAACATTGTGACAACCATTCGGGGCTTTTCGATCTCGGAACTTGATGTGCGCCGCGAACGCAGTTGGTGGGAACGCCTGCTAGGTCGTGCGGCACCGATGGCAAAGTTCGCTGCACGTTTTGAAGAAGTCCAAGGCCAGATCGACAACATCACAGGTGATTTGCTGAAGCACGAACATGTGCTGCTCAAGGACATCGAAAGCCTTGATGTGCTTTATGACAAGACTTTGCAATTCTATGACGAGTTGGGCCTTTATATCAGTGCCGGCGAGGCCAAGATCGCCGATCTGGACGCCACAACCATTCCTGCGAAAGAAGCAGAAGTTCTTGCTGCTGCCGAAGATCAAGCCGTGATGCAGGCACAGGAGTTACGTGATCTGCGTTCAGCGCGCGACGATCTTGAACGCCGTGTCCACGACCTGAAACTAACCCGTCAGGTGACGATGCAGTCGCTGCCATCAATCAGACTTGTGCAGGAAAACGACAAATCACTGGTGACAAAGATCAACTCGACGTTGGTCAATACTGTGCCGCTTTGGGAAACCCAATTGGCCCAGGCCGTAACCATCCAACGCTCTGCCGAAGCCGCAGAAGCTGTGCGCGATGCCAATGATCTGACCAATGAACTGCTCAAAGCGAACGCGCAAAACCTGCGTCAGGCCAACCGCACAATTCGGCAGGAAATGGAGCGCGGCGTCTTTGACATCAATGCCGTGAAAGAAGCGAACGCCAATCTGATTGCCACGATCAACGAAAGCCTCGAGATCGCTGACGAAGGCAAGCGCAAGCGCGCCGAAGCCGAGGCCGAACTGCAAAAAATGGAAGCCGAACTGAAAGTAACGCTGGCCTCTGCCAAGGCACGCAAGACCGGCACTGGCGACAACATCGGCACGGCTGCAGGGGCCGAGTAAACCATGGTATTAGGGGGCACCAGAGCACACGTCATCATGGCTTTCCTCGCGGTCAGCCTGATGGGATGCGACATGCGTGTGTCCCCTACCACCGCGCCCGCAACGCCCCCACCAGCGACGCAAACTGCACCACCGATCGACCCGATGCCGCAACCTAGTCAGGCCAGCAAAGACCTTGCTACCTACTACCTTCGTCTGCAAAATGATCTGTTGTCGCAAGGGTTGCTGCGCGGTGACGGTGGCGGGCCGGATACACCTTATTCTGATACACAACTGGCGCGGAATTTTGTCCGGATTGCATTGTTCAACGAGTATCGCGACGACAATGATTTCCAGCGCCCGCAAGCAACAATCTCGAATCTGCGCCGTTGGACTGGTCCGATACGCATGTCAGTGGAATTTGGCGATGCCGTCCCGCCGACGCAGCGCAACGTGGACCAAGCCAGTATCAGCGCCTATGCGGCACGGCTTTCGCGCGTAACCGGTGTGCCGATCCAGTTGACCGACAGCAATCCAAACTTTCACGTCGTGTTCTTGGGCGAAGACGACCGCCGCGCCTATGGCGATCGGTTGCGTGAACTGATCCCGAACATCTCGGATGCGACGGTGCGCACATTTGTGAACCTGCCGCGTGACCAGTTATGCGTTGTGATCGGCACATTCGCGCCCGGCAGCTCAAACTACATCAAGGCGGTCGCCATGATACGCGCCGAACACCCCAACCTGATGCGCAGCGCCTGTATTCACGAAGAACTCGCCCAAGGGATGGGCCTTGCCAACGACAGCCCCGGTGCGCGCCCTTCGATTTTCAATGACGACGAAGAATTCGCTCTTTTGACCACACATGACGAGCTTTTGCTCAAGATGCTTTATGATCCACGCTTGCAGACGGGAATGACACCTGCTGTCGCAGCCCCCATCGCCCGTCTGATCGCCCGTGAATATCTTGCGGCAGGGTCAAGTTAACCAATCCGGATGCACACCATCCGACACGCTTAAAACGGAGGCCACTTATGGGCATTTTCGACTTTCTGACCGGTGAATTCATCGACGTCATCCATTGGACTGACAACACCCGCGACACCATGGTCTGGCGGTTCCAGCGCGAAGGCCACGAGATCAAATACGGTGCCAAGCTGACAGTGCGCGAAGGACAGGCAGCTGTTTTCGTCCACGAAGGCCAGCTAGCCGATGTGTTCACACCCGGCCTTTACATGTTGGAAACAAACAACATGCCGATCATGACGACGTTGCAGCACTGGGATCATGGTTTTCAAAGCCCGTTCAAATCCGAAATCTACTACGTCAACACGACCCGCTTTTCGAACCTCAAATGGGGTACCAAGAACCCGATCATGGTCCGCGACCCAGAGTTCGGCCCGACCCGTCTGCGCGCCTTTGGAACCTATACCGTCAAAGTGTCGGACCCTGCCGTGTTTCTGCGCGAAATTGTCGGAACCGACGGTGAGTTCACCATGGACGAGATCAGCTATCAAATCCGCAATATCATC
>CBDTYC010000052.1:0-12477 GCA_965364495.1 uncultured Yoonia sp.
TTGAGGACGAACAGGTATGATGATGGAAGAGCTGACAAGCGACAGGCACGAAGCCCGCAAAACAGCGCAACCCGATTTCATGCGCCTCGGACTGGAAAAACTGGACGGTTTTCAAGACGAAATTGCCGATCTCGAGGCAACACTGGCTGATGTCGTCAAGCTAGGCGGCCCTGAGGTCGAAAAGAAATCTGCTAAATTAATCAAACAGTTGCACGCATTTGAACCAAGCGTGACAATGATCGGGCAAGTCAAAGCAGGCAAGACCTCGTTGGTCAACGCGATGGTGGGCAGACCGGATTTGCTGCCCGCTGACGTGAATCCATGGACATCTGTTGTAACGTCTTTGCACCTGAACACGCCGCTGGCACCCGATGCGCCAACTGCCGCTTTCCAGTTTTTTACCAAAGGCGAATGGGACCATCTGATTGAAAACGGTGGCCGAATCGGAGAGCTAGCCTCGCGTGCCGGTGCCGATGAAGAACTTGAAAAAGTCCGCACACAGATCATTGCCATGCGCGACAAGACCAAGAAACGTCTTGGTCGCAAGTTTGAATTGCTGCTTGGACAGAAACATAGCTACGCGGAACTGAACGATGATTTGATCCAGCGCTATGTGTGTATGGGCGATGATTTCGACGATCTTGATCAAAGCGATCAACAAGGACGATTTGCTGATATTACCAAATCGGCCGATCTGTTTCTGAATACCAGCGCACTTCCGATCCCGTTTTGCATCCGCGACACCCCGGGTGTGAACGACACATTCATGATGCGCGAACAGATTACCATCAACGCGCTACGCGATAGCCGCATCTGCGTCGTTGTTTTGTCTGCGCATCAGGCACTTAGCTCTATGGATATGGGGCTGATCCGTCTTATATCTAACGTAAAGGCCCGCGAAGTCGTGATCTTCGTCAATCGCATTGATGAACTCTCGGACCCTGGGGCGCAGGTTCCTGAAATCCGCGACAGCATTTTGCAGACCTTGGCTGACAACAATGGCCCAGAGAACCCGCAGGTTATCTTTGGCAGCGCCTATTGGGCCAATGTGGCGCTGCGCAACAACCTGGACGATATTATCGCAGATAGTGCCGACGCCCTCTATAACTGGGCAGAGGCCGCGTTGAGCGCCGAAACAGCTGATATGGACACCCACGAGCTGGTTTGGCACCTTTCAGGGATGCCTGAACTTTATCGTGCGCTTTCCGAACGGATCGCCGATGGATCAGGCGCAGAAATTCTTGCGGCGGCGCGCAAGAAAGCGCTGAACCTCGTTAGTGGCGTCCGCGCATCGAACAAAGTTGTTTCGATGCGATTGGACGGTGACACAGTGTCCGTTATGATGGCGGACGAGCTGGAACAGCATCTGCAAAAGCTTGAATCCGATAATATGAAACTGCTGAGCGACCGGATGGATGCCGTGTTTCAGCAATTCAGTGCGCGGGTCGACCAATCACACAAACGGTTCCTTGATCGCGCACTTGAATCTCTTTTGCAGCACCTAGAGACCAAAGGCGAAGAAGAGGTCTGGCAATATAGCCCCGACGGTCTGCGTATGTTGCTGCGCACCAGCTATCAAGTGATGCGCCGCAATGTGGCTTCGACTTGCGAAGAGGTCTACGAAGCCGCCGCGCAGGATCTAGCCGGAATTTGCAGATCGGCTTTTGGTGTCGCTGTTGAAAACTTCACAATTACGCCGCCGACTCCACCCGATGTTCCGGCGCCCGTCTCATTGGGGCAAACGATCGCGCTTGATCTACAGACCTCTTGGTGGAAAGGCTGGTGGAAGCGCCGCAAAGGCTATCGCGCATTCGCTAGCGGGTTTTACGACCTGATCGAAGCTGAAACCAATCCGATAGTCGAAGAACTGAAGTTGCGCCAAGCCAGCGAGATCCGCGAAAATGCAGAGCGCGAATTGCATGGCTTCTTGACCGAGCAACGCGCCCTTCTAAGTGACATCAGCAATAAATCAGAGCTGGATATCGAAGATCTGGAAGACGTGTTCGGGATCAAAGCCCAGCAGGAACGTGATGAACTTTTCGAGTTTATTTTTGAAGAACTTCGCGATGACACTGTCGCGATAGGTAAATCCTGATGGCCGAAATGAACGCTCCTCGCAAACCACGTATCGCCCTCATGGGTGAATTCAGCGCCGGTAAAAGCACCCTGTCCAATCTGTTGATGGGTGTCCGTCCGTTGCCGGAAAAGGTAACTGCAACACGCCTTTCACCTGTCTGGATCACACATGGGACCGAGGCACCTTACCGTGTCGATATGGATGGCACGACAGAGCCAATTTCGATTGCGCGACTAGAAGACGTGCCTGTGGACGAAACACGCTTTATCCACTTGTCAATCGAGGCGGACATCCTTGAGGTCTGCGACCTGATCGACTTTCCGGGGATTTCGGACCCGAACATGTCTTCGGATGTGTGGGAACGGATGCTAACAGAAATAGACGCGGTCATCTGGTGTACACATGCGACCCAAGCGTGGCGCCAATCAGAAGCCGCCGTCTGGGAAGCAATGCCTGAAACAGTACGCGAGAATTCAACACTGCTGATCACCCGCTTTGACAAACTGACCACCGAACGTGACCGCGGGCGCGTCATCAAACGCGTGAGCCGCGAAACCGAAGGGCAGTTCGGCGCGACGTTCCCGATTTCTCTTTTGCAGGCCATCAATGCGGGCGACGATTATGACCTGTGGGATGCAAGTGGCGCAGGTCCGTTCACCGAGCATCTGATCAACACGATCGAAAAGCTTGCCGCGATCACAGCGCGGACTGAAACACCGCTTTATAACCTTGGATCGTCCGATGACATTCCGCCACCTGCTCCGACATCGGTAATGCCGCGTCGTGTGCGGCGGGCGAACGACTTTGATGAACAGAGCGAGGCAACTGCACGTCCAGCAGGGCGGACTGCGCGGCCAACATAGCGTGATTGTTGTAGTTCATTGCATTGACGGCACTGTAGGTTCACATAGGTAAAGTAAAGAAGTGTAGTAAAATAGGTTTGTCATGGTTGTTGCTGAGTTGGACACATTGCGCAAAACAAGCACAAGCTGCCAGACCGTTGCGTTTGCGGACCTCTCAACGCAAATGATCCTCGTGACAGATACCCAATCCACACTGCCCCGCGAGGCGCTGGATACGCTGTGCAAACAGGCAGCGTCGGTGTTGGACGTGAACGGAAAAGCGGCTTTGGGTGTCAATCCCGCCCGAATGGCGCTTGTCGCGGACAAGACATCAGTGCGACTGTTCTTTCGTGCGCCAGATGAACCAAGTGATGTAATATGCTGCGTCTGCACGCCAGATGTCGACGTTGCGCAATTCGTGGCCGATGCAACGGACTGCCTGAACCGCATTAGTAACGGCTAAGCGGCAAGAAATTGGGACTGTAAATGAGCGACTTGAATTCTTTGGCGCAGAAATTGGCCGCTTTGGCGACAAAAGGCGATATTTTCGATCATGGCGCGCGCGTGATTTCACGTGATGGCGTACCGTCACCAATCAACGCATTGCTTGATGTAATAGACGAAACCGTATTGGAACGCCGGTTGGACTTTGCAGCTGGCGATGCCATTGTCAGCTTGATTGCGGCAGGTCGCCGATTGCGCGGACTGCTTGCTGTATCACCTGCTAGCAATGGATCGGCTGCATTGATTGGGGCGACCCTTTCCCGTCAAGAACCCGAAGTGCTTGAGATGGTCTTTGCAGCCCTGAGCGAAACGCTTGGGACCGCGCCACAATTGACCGTGCGTAGCCTGCCGTCCGAACCCTTTGGCACAAGCGGCGAACGCGGAATTGCCGCGATTGATTTGGCTCAGATTTGGCAAATCAACATGAATGAAGCGCCTTTGCCACCGATGGAACGATTTCTGCAGGCGAACCAAACGGTCCTTTCAGCGGTCCTGCACGTCAGTGCGGGCGATGTTCTTACCAGCCATGGAGATATCTCGGAACTGCAGTCCATTTGGGATACCCAAGTCGAGGCGTTCTTGCAGTCACAAGAAGCCCTCCCGAGCCATCAGGACGGCCCGCAGTTGATCTGCCTTGAAGGTGCATTAGAAGGCGACGCTGCTGCCGCATTGGCCGTAGCCGACGATGACGTAGCATTATTGGTCTACGACCCAGCGCAACTTGCCGCTTTGCATGCATCGTGGCGGGCAATCTTTCACTGATGCATCCGGCGGCCCAATCTGCAGTACGCGCGCCTGAATTCTTTGAAGGCTTCGCCGAGCGGACTTTTGAAACACCGGATGGTCCCGTCTTTTACCGTATCAAAGGCGACGGTCCGCCTCTGGTCTTGCTGCATGGCTACCCGCAAACCTCTGCGATGTGGCATGCCGTGGCCCCTGTCCTTGCGCAGACCTATCAAGTCATTTGTCCTGATTTGCGCGGGTATGGCCGTTCTCTGAAACCCGTGACAGATACAGCCCATACACCTTATTCCAAACGGGCAATGGCGGGCGACGTTCTGGCGTTGATGGACCATCTTGGGCACGATCAGTTTCTGATCGGCGCGCATGACCGTGGCGCGCGTGTTGCCCACCGATTGACCGCTGCCCACCCAGAGCGCGTTATCGCGTTTTCCACTCTGGATATTGCCCCCACCCGCGAGATGTACCGCGAGGCGGGCAGTGCTTTTGCGCACACGTATTGGCATTGGTATTGGCTGACGTTGGCACACCCGTTTCCGGAAACCCTGATCGGCGCGGACCCCGCATTTTTCTGGCTTAGCAAATGCGGTGCGGGCTCTGCGGGGCTTGCGCCTTTTGTACAGCAAGCCCTTGATGAATATCTGACATGCTTTGCGGACCCACAAGCCATTCACGGTGCATGCGAAGACTACCGTGCCGCCGCCAGCATCGATCTGGCACATGATGATGCAGAGGACGGAAAAATCACAACGCCTTTGTTGGCGCTTTGGGGCAAAGACGGCGCGATTGCCGCGCATTTTGACTGCCTGGCCCTTTGGAAAGAACGCGCCGCTGATGTGGCAGGCTGGGCCTTACCCGGCGGTCATTATCTTGCCGAAGAGCACCCACAGCACGTGATTGATGCGTGGCTGCCGTTTTTTGCAGAAGCAATGGCCAGACGTTAAGTTAATCGCGCGGGAAACCCGTCAGCACGCAAATCAGTATCGAGCAAGTCCTCGAGCAATTTTACAATCATCGGCGACTGCGCCGCCCCACCATATGCCGCGCGGGCCGCTACATATGTTTGCTCGGTCGCTGCGGCCAACTCCAACGGAACCTCGAATTCCCGCCCGAAGCCCATCGCAAAACCCAAATCCTTCAGCGCCAGATCAATGTTGAAGGCGACGTCGTAAGACCCGTTTAGCACCAAAGCCCCTTCGGTTTCATGGACGAAAGATGTGCCCGATGACGCCTTGATCGCGTGCCACGCTTGGGACAGATCAAGCCCCCCGCGCTTGGCCAGCATCAACGCTTCGCCGCACGCCTTAAGGTGGATGAACGCCAACATATTCGTAATCACCTTGATGATCGAAGCAGAACCAAGCGGACCCATATGAAAGACCTGATTGCCCATTGCCTGCAGCGCGGGCAGATGCAAATCGAACATGTCCTTGTCGCCGCCTGCAAGCATCGTGATGTTGCCTTGCGCCGCCAGATGTACACCGCCCGTTACAGGCAATTCCATCATTCGGACGTCATGTTTTGCGGCCTCTGCTGCGAATTCAAGCACCTCGTCGCGGCCCAGCGTCGACATCTCTATCCAATGCGCACCTTCACGCATTGCAGGCAGCATCTGGGCGGCCACAGTTTGCGACACCGCTGGTGACGGCAAGCAAGTGATGACATGATCGACAGCGGCGGCAAGTTCGGCCGGACTATCGGCCCATTTGGCACCTTCGGCCATTGCTGTAGCGGCTGCCGCTTTGTTGATGTCGGTCACGGTCACATCCAGCCCCGCGCGCAGCAGGCAAGCCGCACAGTTTGCGCCAAGGTTTCCTTGACCAATATAGCCGTAATGCATCGTCAGCCCCTATTTGAAGTAGATATTATAGTCGGCGCGGATCGCCGCATCGAAGGCAGGATCAAACTTGATCTGCGCGTTTGCAAGTATCTCGTTTTTGCGTGCGATTGCCTGCTCTAGCAAGATCGGGCGACCAGCTTCGTTCCATTCCTTCGGACTCATCCGGTTGCCCAGTTTGGGATAGATGTATTCCGTCTGCATCAGCGCCAGCGTTTGATCAGACCCGAGATAGTGACCCGGGCCGCCCAGACACACAGCTTTCATTGCCTCGATAGAGGTGTTGTCTTCGGTCACATCAATTCCGCGCACGGTGCGCATGACTTGGCCTAAAATGTCGTCGCCCAGAACCAGTGATTCAAGACAGAAGCCAAGCAGTGAGGCATGCATCCCGACGGCCTCGTAGGCCATGTTCAGCCCTGAAAGACCGGCAAGTACGTTTGTGATCCCTTGCTCCCAGCCAGCTTGCATATCGGGCAGCTTTGAATCCGAAATTCCTGCAGCCGCGCCGCCCGGCAGATCATAGAATTTGTGCATCTGCGAACAACCTGCCGTCAGCAATGCTTGTTCAGCGGAACCACCCGACATCGCACCCGTCCGCAAATCGGACACAAACGGCCATGTGCCAAAGACTGCCGGATGACCGGGTGCCATCGCGTTAACGTAAACAACACCTGCGAGGCATTCGGCCACCGCTTGCACAATCGCCAGCGCGATTGGCGCAGGTGCCGTCGCCCCCGCTTGACCCGCTGATAGCAGCAAAACCGGCATGCCCGCGCGAATGCAGGATTCCATAGCGATACAGCTTTCTTCGGCAAACTTCATCGGCGGAACAACAAAGCAGTTTGAGTTCGACACGAAAGGACGCGCGCGCCAGGCTGCCTCGCCTCCGGCTATCCGGTGGAGCATTTCAATACCGGGCGCAACATGCGCCGGATCACTGAACGATGTGCCGATATGTTTGGTTGTACCTGCACAGCAAGCGTAGATCGTGTTGAGGTCCATTTCCAGGTTATCGGTGACATCGCGGGCCACCATGGCCCGTTGAAAAAAGTGCACGTTGTCCAGCGCATGCGTGATCTTGGCCGCATCATGCAAGTCTTGTGCGGTGCTGTCCCGATAAGTGTTCGTTTCGACATCGACAATGTGAACGGCGGCACCGGCGGTGCCAAAGTGAACGCGCGAGCCCGACAGATAGAGGTCATGTTTCTCTTCGCGGCCATGCAGGGTGATATTGCGGGCCGCTTTGGCCAGCATATCTTCGACCAAGGCGCGCGGAAAACGCAGGCGCCCATCGTCACCTTGGATCGCCCCGGCATTTGTCATCACCTCAACACCCGAAGGGGGCGCTTGAGAAAGCCCAATTTGCTCTAGCGCATCAAGGGCGGATTCGTGAATGCGTGCAACGTCAGCCTCTGAAAGCGGCTTGTATTGTCCGCCAGACAAACCTGAGCGGACGGGACACACATTTTCTGCCAGCGGCGCACTGCGTAATGCCACCCGTGCTGCACGGCCACCCGATCTGCGTTGTGATTGCCCCATGGCCCCGTTCTCCCCTGTTTGAAAACATTATTCGCCGAGGACCGATAATCTATCAATCGCATCATCCGGTTATTATTGATCGGGATAACCGATTAGTGCAGCATGGCTTTATGCAGATTGAATTGATTGATACCTTTCTCGATCTTTGTGAAACAAAGAGCTTCAACAAGACCGCTGATCGACTGGGTGTGACCCAGTCGACGGTTTCAGGGCGGATCAAGTCACTAGAGGTTTCCGTCGGTAGGCGGCTATTCCAGCGGTCACGGTCGGGCACGGCACTTACGACCGAGGGGCTGAGGTTTGAACCGCATGCCCGCGGTCTGCGACACAACTGGGTCACCGCGCTGAATGCTGCACGTGATACCGCGATGGGTGGCGTGACCATGCGCATCGGCATCCAGCACGATCTTGTAAGCGTGGGCATCAAACAGCTGATTGATGAATTCCGCACGACCTTTCCGCAGACCGCATTTCTATTCGAGGCCGATTATTCCAGCCAGATGTGCACCGATCTTGTGTCCGGTGTGCAGGATATTGCGGTGCTGTATTCCCCGCAAATGCAGCCTGATCTTTACTTCGAGATGTTGGGAGAAATCCGCTATGTGATGCTGTCGACACATGCGCAGTCACTGCAAGAGGTCGACAAATCAAGTTACATCTTTGCGAATTTTGCGCCGGCCTTTGCCCAGACACACGCGGCCCTTTTGCCTGATCTGATGCATGTCTCGCTGTCGATCGGGCAGAATGCGGCGATGGTCAATCTGCTGACGTCGCTGTCTGGCACGGCGTATGTGCTGCAAGATTCGGCAAAGGATCTGGTCGCGGCAGGGACTTGCTATAGGGTCGCTGACGCGCCTGCGATTACGCAACCTGTCTTTGCGGGGCTCAATATCCGCAACCGTCACCGTCCCGCCTATCGCAAGCTGTTTAGCATCTTGCGGGCACAATACGGACTGGGGAACCGCGCAAAGCTGGGCCGGTGATCGCGAATCCTGGTCACTTTTCACCGCAGGTAGCAGCTTGCCGAAACTCCGGTCACAGATAACACTAAACAGTGCACTAGGATTTGGGACAGCGTCGGTCTATTGATAGAAAAAACGCACAAGGTAAAATCATGCAGCGCAGCACCCCCAAATTCATATTGGCTCTTATGCTTATTGCTGGCTGCAGCGATCTGGTCACTGACCGTGCTGTGGTCCAGGGGACCGGGCCCAGCGAACTGCTTAAACTGCGCGCGGGTCCGGGGCTTGGCTATAATGTCATCTTGGGTTTGCCGGACGGAACCAATCTGAACCGCCGCGAATGCGTCACCGAAGTTGGTCAACTCTGGTGTCGGGTTTCACTGGCTGATGCGCCGCAGATCAGTGGCTATGTTTCCGCCGACTATCTTTCTCGCTGAACGCAACCGCAGAGGTCCTTCAGGCCCTCGCCTTCGGACTGAATGCCGGGCGACGCAATGCGGGCCACCCCAAAATCCATGCCGATCTTAAGACTCTTTTCGGCGATCGATCTCTAGAAAGCGTTTTGCGCGACCTTCAAGATCGGTGTCATGCGAGCGCCTTTGTAGCTGCTTTGACTGCGGACTTACTTTGTTAGTTGTGTAAATCCGTGCGTACTGCTCGGACTTGCTTGAATCGCTCCGAAGTCGTGCGCTGTCTATGATGTGTTTGCTCATATAAGCCTCCTTTGCATAAAATCATTATAGCACATTTGTTCTGTTGATACAGTAGCGGCGTCCCGAGAGGCCCAAAACACCCCTTTTCCGCCAATTCAGGTGGGTCAAAAACCGACCTTCCCATGCGTTATTAGATAATACTGCAAGACAGCTTTGCAACTTTGTGGGAGCAATGACAGCAACAAGCCAAAGGTCGCGCCGCCACCGATCAACATGCAGGGGATCACACCATGACACAGAGCAACAACGTCACAATACGACCGGTCGCCAACACAGATAGGGCCGAATGGGATGTGCTTTATCGGGGCTACGCTGACTTCTACAAAGTCGCCCAATCAGAAAAGATGCGCGACCGCGTGTGGTCGTGGTTGCACGATGCCGCTGCGGAAAGCGAAGGGCTTGTTGCGACAGGCGCTGATGGAAAGCTTCTTGGTCTTGCGCATTTTCGACCATTTGCCCGCCCGTTGTCTGCGACGACAGGGTGCTTTCTGGATGATCTGTTTGTTTCACCCCAGTCCAGAGGGTCAGGCGTGGCCGACGCTCTGATCGAAGGTGTCAACGCAATTGCAGCGCAGCGCGGTTGGTCAGTCGTGCGTTGGATCACAGCCGAGAACAATTATCGCGGACGCGGGGTTTATGATCGCGTTGCCCAAAAGACCAATTGGGTGACCTACGATCTCAAAACATAGAAAGTTAGCTGCTCGGTTCGACACAGCATTGCCTTTGTGCTGCGCCAGATATCCGTGAAAGCTGTTGGCGGAACCGGATGACTTGCGGCCGCTATTTTGTCCTCGATCGCTTTGATGTTTCTGCTACTACCGGCGGGTCGCAGGATTAAAGGTGCTGGCTATGTCGCGGACCCTCGTCTTTTGTCTCTATTTCACCGCGATTTTCCTGCAAGCCGGCGCCTATGGCCTGACGTTTATGCTGCCACGCTTGTTTGAAAGCTTCGGCGCAAACGAAAAGGACGTCGGCGGGATGCTGTTGCTGACGGCTAGCGCGACGATTGTGACGGTCTATTTCTCTGGGCATCTGTCCGATTTTTTCGGGCGGCTGCGTACTCTAAGCGTCGCTTGCGTTGCGATTTCTCTTTCGCTTTTCCTTTATGGCTTGCTTGACCGGATAGGTGTCGGGCTTGCGGTCGCCAGCGTTCTGCTGGGTTTTGGCTGGGGACTGACATATTCCCTCGGCCCGATCGTCTTGACGCGACTTGTCAGCGCTGATGATCGCGTGCGTTATTTTACCTTGCTTTCCGTTTTCGTCATGGCCGGTTTCGGGCTCGCGCCTGTCCTTGCGTCGCTACTGGAAAGTGCAGGGTTTTCCGTGCGTGACGCCTTTTTCGCAACAGCGGCGTCCTGCATCGCAAGCGCCATCTTGTTCTTTGTGTTGGATGGTCCAGTCAAGGCGAATGCGATCAATCCACGTCCCGAGGCGGCATCGCGGATCACACTTGCGGCGCTTTCAGGCATTATCACTTCGCGGGCAATTCTGCCGGTCATGATGGTTTGTCTTGGCGCAAGTGTCTTTGCCGGAATGAGCAACTTTCAAACCGTGTTTGCTGACGCAAGAGGGCTCGACTATGCAAACTTCTTTTTCACTTACACGGTTACCGTTGTCGTGTTTCGGCTGTTTTTGGCTCGTTTTAAGGGAGGCAAGAACCCGTATCGCACAATCGCGTTGCTTCAGTATGTCATGTGTCTCAGCGTGATCGTCTTTTTGTTCAGCGGCGCGAGCCTGCCTCTTTATCTTTTGGTCGCAGTGCTTTTCGGGATTGGCTACGGCGTATCATACCCGATCCTTGTGGCGATGGCCGCCAATGATGCGCATGACGATCTGAGCGCCCAGACATTGCAGGTGTTCGCGCTGACCTACTTCGTTGGCATTTTCGGTTTCCCGCTGGTCGCTGGATGGATGATCGTAGAAGTCGGAACGGCACATCTACTGGTGTTCATCGCGATCCTCGCATTGATCGAGGCGACACTCGCACTGCGCCGTTCAATGGCGCGGTCATAGGGCAGTATAGAAATTGTGCTATGAATGGCGGTTCGGTTGCCTAGGCATCCTTGACGTCATCCGCCAAGAGCATCTCGGGATCGACGCCTCTTTGCTCTGCGCTTGCGCGAACGGCCACGCGCAGGGCCGAACTTCGCGCCAGAAGTGACCGAAACCGGACCTCATCCAGAATGAGCAGCGTTGACGGCGCAATGGCCCGAACCTCTGCCCGACGTGCTTTGGTCATCAGAATAGCCATCTGGCCAAACATGTCGCCGCGTCCCAAACGCCAAGTCTGTCCGCCGCTTTCAAGTTCAACAGCCCCTGAGGCAATGAAGAACACGCTTTTTGCAACGTTGTCCTTGCTCAAGATCACCTTGCCAGCGTCGGCGTATCTGGTCTTCAGAGATCGGCTGAGCTTTCTCAGCGCACGGTCGTCGAGGTCAGCAAACAACGGAAACTGCCTGATGAACTCTATACGCTGCACCGCGATATCAAGGCGTGGGCGCGCTTCGGCTGCGGTGCGCCGGGCGTTAAGGTCCTGCATTAGTGCCGTGTAAACTTCAGCGCCGATCAAGCCATCATCGCGGATAGCGGTGTACTCTCGTTCTTCCAGACGCAGGGCTGTGCGCCGGATAAATCTGCGCTCCAGCTCCTCGGAATAGCCGGGATATTGCAGTCGCAGCCCTTCCAGTACGGTTTCCACAGTTTCCACACGGCGCGTCAGCAGCCCGTGCAAAAGGTCCGCAACACGGCGCCCGTGAATGCGGCGGATACGGCCATCAATAAAGGTATCAAGGTCGCGCAGGATTAGTCGCTGTGACAGCAGGCGTTCAAACCGGTCGGCCGTCATACGCTCCAGCGGTTTTGAAAGACCGAACCGGCTGTGCAGGACAACCGCTGCCCGCAAGGCGCGCCCATAGGCGACAGAGCGTCGTGCAGCACTCTGATAACCGCTGCGCCCGCCTGCGCGCGCGCCTTCGATCAACCGGTCGGCGTCAGACAGTATCTGCTCTGCCATTCGTGCCGAAATTGTCTGTTCGCGCACGCGGGCAAGGATTGTCTCGCGTTCAAAACCAGCGAGTGCGATTAAGCCCAGCGTAATCCGGTCACGGTCAAGGATATCGCTGCTATCATCGGCAGATTTCACGGCATCATCCAGCCGCTCTCCAAACTGCTTTGCTTCGGCACGTATGATCTCGTGGGTCAGGTGATAGGCTTCGGTGGTGCGGGCCACATCTTCGCGGACGGTCTGCAGCGCGACAGC
>CBDTYC010000053.1:0-12461 GCA_965364495.1 uncultured Yoonia sp.
TTGGCGGCAGGATCCCCCTTGCCTGTGCCCCATTAATAGAAGTAATTGTAGCTGATGCTCTCTTCCAGCGTATTTGGCTGCCGCGCGTCCTGTGCCGCAGCACCGCCCGCCAGACCGATTGCGCCCAATCCGATTGTACCCGCCAGAATTTGGCGGCGGTTCAGATATGCAGCTTTTGGGGTGATGTCTGCTTTGGTCAGGTCGTTCGTCCAGCGATATGCCATTTCGGGCTCCGTTCGTTTGCGTCTTTCAAACTATATAGTCTGCAATTTCTGAAAGGTGTTTCACGATGCTGCCAGATCGATGAAATGTTCCAGTAATCGACCCTATTGATCACGTCATTTCACGCATCTGTGACTGGAAACGTCCAAGATCTGTGGCTTAGGCGGCGCGCGCAGTTGGTCAAGCGGCACTCACGGAATCTTCATGGTGATCCGCCGGCTTCATCGCCCGTAAAAAGCCCGATGCCACACAGAAAAGGCATCTTCATATCAATGGAGAGAACACATGCTACGCAGAACATTTATCGCACTGACAACAACAGCAGCCATGGCAACATCCGCGTTCGCGGGCGGCCATTCCAAGGACATCGTCGACACAGCCGTTGAAGCAGGCACCTTCACAACACTCGTCGCCGCCGTCGAAGCCGCTGGACTGGTGGACGTGCTGAAGGGCGAAGGCCCGTTCACAGTATTCGCACCAACAGACGAAGCATTCGCTGCACTGCCAGAAGGCACAGTTGAAGGCCTGCTGGCTGATCCAGAAGCACTGGCTGCAATCCTGACGTACCACGTCATTGCCGGCAAAGTGATGTCCACAGACCTGTCCAACAACATGATGGCGACAACCGTGAACGGTGCAGACGTGACTATCATGACCGAAGGCGGTGTGATGGTTGACGGCGCGAACGTTGTCGCAGCGGACATCGAAGCATCCAATGGCGTGATCCACGTCATCGACGCAGTTATCCTGCCAGCAAGCTAAACCTTGATCCGATACAACAACGAAAGCCCCGGACATGAACCGGGGCTTTTTTATGTGGCGACGTAGCGATCGCGCCGGTGATTGATCGCGATGATCAGGTTCAGCACAACCGCGCCAACAAGCGAATACATGACGATCACCGGATCAAACAAAAAGAACGCCAACCCGAAAAGCGCACCGTCAAAGATCAACTGCACCCAACCAGCGCGGAAACCAGTCGTGTCCTGTACCAAAAGGGCAATGACACCCAAACCGCCCAGTGATCCGTTGTGCCGAAATAGCGCCAGCAAACCTAGACCGGTCAAAGCACCGAACGTGACGGCACCCAGAAGCGGATCCAGATAACTAAAGACCATCCCCAACGGAATCACCTCTGTCAAAACGGACAACAGCGATACCGAGATCAGCGATTTTACGGTAAAGACTGTTCCCAGCCTGCGCCACGCCACTGCGTAAAACGGGATGTTCACCAAAAAGAAGACCAGCCCGAACGAATACCCCGTCAAATACGAGATAATCACAGCAATCCCTGCCGTCTGACCCGTAATAAGTCCCACTGTCGTCAGCATATGCACGCCAACCCCCGCAAGCAGAATACCCAGCGAAATGCCTTGCAGGTCATCAATGAACGAGTGTGTGGAGTTGGGAAGCGTTTTGGACATGCGCGCAATATAGGGCAGTTATACTGACCTACAAGAGAAATCATCGCGCAACCCTCAGCGACAGAAAACTTTGCGCATGGTGCCACTCGCTTTCAATTCCGGACGGCAACCTTCGGCTCATCCTGATCGGACATAGCACAAAGAAAAAGGGCACCCGCAGGCGCCCTTTCTCGTATATTAATGCACGACAGCATCTTGAGGGGGTTGTCGATTGCTTGATGACACACGATCCCCCACCAGCAGACCATCCGCACCGGCACTC
The DNA here is from genome assembly GCA_965364495.1 of uncultured Yoonia sp. Taxonomy (GTDB): domain Bacteria; phylum Pseudomonadota; class Alphaproteobacteria; order Rhodobacterales; family Rhodobacteraceae; genus Yoonia. Next base: position 1,909 of record CBDTYC010000053.1, read on the forward strand.
ACGCCGATTGTATCGCCGTCCATGACATCACCAGCAAGAATCATCTCGGCCAGTTGATCCTGCAGTGCACGCTGGATCACCCGCTTGAGCGGGCGCGCACCAAATACCGGATCATAGCCTTCTTCGGCCAACCATTTGAGTGCAGCATCATCCAGATCAAGATGGATGTTGCGACCAGCCAAACGCTTTTCAAGACGCTTCATCTGGATGGTGACAATGCCTGACATGTCCTCGCGGGCAAGCCGGTCAAAGATGATTGTCTCGTCCAGACGGTTCAGGAACTCTGGCCGGAAATGGGCACGCACGGCATCCATCACATCACGCTTTGCGTCGGTCGGGTCCGCCCCATCCGGCAACTGGCTCAGCGATTGCGCCCCGAGGTTCGACGTCAGGATGATCAGCGTCTGCTTGAAGTCCACCGTACGGCCCTGACCATCAGTCAGAATACCGTCGTCCAAAACCTGCAAAAGCACGTTGAACACATCCGGGTGCGCTTTTTCGACCTCGTCGAACAAGACAACCTGATAAGGCCGCCTGCGGACCGCTTCGGTCAGCACACCGCCTTCATAATAAACGACATAGCCCGGAGGCGCGCCAATCAGACGTGAGACCGCGTGCTTTTCCATGAATTCAGACATGTCGATGCGGACCATCGCGTTGTCATCATCAAAGAGATACTCGGCCACGGCCTTGGTCAATTCCGTCTTGCCTACGCCTGTCGGTCCAAGGAACAGGAACGAACCCAAAGGCCGGTTCTCGTCATTCAGACCCGCGCGGGCACGACGCACTGCGTTCGCCACGGACCGCACAGCCGACTTCTGCGCGATAACACGTTTGCCAAGCTCGTCCTCCATGCGCAGCAGTTTGTCACGCTCGCCTTCAAGCATTTTCGACGTCGGAATACCTGTCCAACGCTCGACCACTTGGGCAATCTGTTCAGGGCGCACGGCTTCTTCGACCATCAGGTCATCGTTTGCCTCGACCTCTGCAATCCGCCGTTCCAGGTCGGGGATAACGCCGTACGACAATTCGCCCGCCTTGGCGAGGTTGCCTTCACGCTTGGCAATATCCAGTTCTGCGCGCGCGCGATCCAGCTTTTCTTTGACATCGCGCGTGCCTTCCAGCTTGTCGCGCTCTGCCTGCCATTTCGCGGTCATCTCGGACCCGCGCTCTTGCAGATCGGCCAATTCCTTCTCCAACCGTTCAAGCCGGTCTTTGGAGGCCTTGTCGTCCTCTTTCTTCAGCGCCTCACCCTCGATTTGCAGCTGCAAAATCTGGCGATCCAGCGCATCGAGTTCTTCGGGTTTGCTGTCCACTTCCATCCGCAAACGGCTGGCGGCCTCGTCCATCAGGTCAATGGCCTTGTCCGGCAAAAAGCGGTCGGTGATATATCGGTGCGACAGCGTCGCCGCAGCAACCAAGGCCGAATCCGAAATTCGCACACCGTGGTGCAGTTCGTACTTTTCCTTGATCCCGCGCAAGATACTGACGGTATCAGTGACGGTCGGTTCTTCAACCAGCAAAGGCTGGAACCGCCGCGCAAGGGCTGCGTCTTTTTCGACATACTTGCGGTATTCTGCCAGCGTTGTGGCACCGATGCAGTGCAATTCACCCCGCGCAAGGGCTGGTTTGATCAGGTTGGCAGCATCCATTGCCCCATCTGACTTACCGGCCCCGACAAGCGTGTGCATTTCGTCGATGAACAGGATGATTTCGCCAGCAGCAGATTCGATTTCCTTGAGGACCGCCTTCAGGCGCTCTTCGAATTCACCGCGGTATTTCGCGCCGGCAATCAGCGCACCCATATCCAACGCCATCAGCTTTTTGTTGCGTAGGCTTTCCGGCACGTCGCCGTCGATGATCCGCAGGGCCAAACCTTCAGCAATGGCTGTCTTACCAACGCCGGGTTCACCGATCAGAACAGGGTTGTTCTTGGTGCGGCGGGAAAGAACCTGCATCGCGCGGCGGATTTCTTCGTCGCGGCCAATGATCGGATCAATCTTGCCTTGCTCGGCGGCCTCTGTCAGGTCGCGCGCATATTTGGCCAATGCTTCAAAACTGTCCTCAGCGGTCGCACTATCAGCCGTGCGCCCTTTGCGGATATCATTGATTGCGGCATTCAGGCCTTGGGCTGTCACATGTCCGGCATCTAATGCATCCTTCGCCTTGGACTTCACGACGGCCAAGGCCGTCAGCAACCGTTCGACAGGAACGAAACTATCGCCTGCTTTCTTGGCAATCTTCTCAGCCTCGTCCACGACTTTGGCTGTGGTGTTATCAAGGTAAACCTGCGCGCCCTCGCCCGTGACTTTCGCCATTTTCGCAAGACTTGCATCGACGGCCTCAAGTACCAACTTGGGGTCACCACCCGAACGGGTGATCAGATTCGAGGCAAGCCCCTCTTCATCGTCCATCAATGCTTTGAGCAGGTGTTCGGGCGCAAGCCTTTGGTGGCTTTCACGCGCAGCGATCGTCTGGGCGGCCTGAATAAAGCCGCGCGACCGCTCTGTGAACTTTTCTAAGTTCATGGGTCTCTCCTTTTGTTAAGCGCCCTGATGATTTGGATGCCCGCTTGGCAGCACATCCCGGATTGGGCCTCTCCCTAGAAATGGGTATTACGGCGCGCACTCGCAAGGCCTCCACGTTGCATTTGCAGAAGGGGAGATATGGCAAATTATTCCCCGCGCATTGATTTTTCGCAGAGGCCATAAAGAAAAAGGTCAGGATAAAATCTGCACCCAAGGCAGACCTCCACTCACGAACCCCCCTTTGGTTGTCCGTGATAGCGACCAAAGCGCAATGGCGCGGCCCCGGAAGAGGTCGCGCCATTGCAATTGAACCTTTGCACCACAGCCGTTAGACCCGCTGGAAATCGCAAAGGAACGCCTGAAATGTCGAAAGATCGCCTTATCGTAGCTATGGACGTCCCGAATGTCCTTGCCGGATTGGAATTGGCCAAGACGCTGGGCGACAGCGTGAACTTTTATAAAATCGGTCTGGGTATGTTGACCGGCGGTGGGTTGGCGCTGGCCAATGAGCTAAAGCAAGACCAAGGCAAGCGCATTTTTCTGGACATGAAATTCTTTGACATCGGTGCCACGGTCGAGGCCGCAGTGCGCGGCATGGCGCAATTCGATCTGGATTTCCTGACCGTGCACGGCGACCCGCATGTCGTGCGTGCCGCGCGTGAAGGTGCTGGTGGCTCTGACATGAAAATTCTTGCGGTAACGATTCTGACGTCGCTCGACCGTGCCGATCTGGACGCATCATGCATCAAGGCCGGAAATGTCGCTGATCTGGTACAGGAAAGGGCCGGGATTGCCCTGTCAAATGGCGCTGATGGCGTGATTGCATCCCCCCAAGAAGCCGCCTTGATCCGCGCCCTGCCCGAAGCAAAAGGCAAATTGATCGTGACCCCAGGCGTTCGCCCGACTGGTGCCGCCTTGGGCGACCAAAAGCGGGTTCAGACACCGGCGCAGGCCATTGCGAACGGGGCCGACCACGTTGTTGTTGGGCGTCCGATCTGGCAAGCCGATGACCCGCGCAAGGCCGCGCTGGCCATTCAAGCAGAACTGGCTTCCGTATAAGAAAAGCCCCTACCGGAAGGTGGGGCTTTATCATTGGCCAACGGTTGCGGCACTAGTCGTTGATGTCGGTGTCCCAAAGCTTGACCTGGCCGGTCTTCAGCCCGAAATACTTGCGCATAGCCAGAGACGCGATTAGCGACAGCACCGCGAAAATCACAAGCGTTAGCGCCAAGCCTGTGGCCGAGAGGCCAAGCAGAATCAGCAATCCCATCACGCCCGCGCCTATCGCGAAGCCCAAAAAGATATAGCCGGGGATCAATACTTCGAGCGTGGCAAGGATCAATGCCCCTGACATCCACACCCACCATTCTGTCCAAAGTGGCATCCTAGCGTCCTTTCAACATCTTGAAGGCATCGGCAAAAGCGTCCAGCGCATTTGCAGGCAAGATGACGGTCTGGTTTCCGGTACCGTCCCCCAGTTTCTGCAATGCCTCAACCTGCTTAAGCGCAACCTGATATTGCGCCGCTGCCAGTCCATTTTCGGCAATAGCGCCGGCGACCACTTGGGTCGCATATGCCTCGGCATCAGCCAAAACACGGCGTGCCTTTGCATCCTGCTCTGCAGCATAAAGTTCGGCATCCGACTGCAATTCAACGGCACGCTTGCGGCCCTCGGCTTCGGTGACCTGGGCACGACGGGCCCGTTCGGCGTTCAATTGCTGCAACATCGCTTCGCGTGTTGCCTGATCCAGATTCACATCCAGAATTTCCGCGCGGGTGACTTCGATCCCCCAGTCGTCAACCTGCTGGGCGACTTGGGTGCGGACGGCTTCGATCAGGCTTGAGCGGTTGGCCTGCACCTGATCCAGCTCCATCCGTCCAATTTCAGAGCGGACAATACCGGCCACTGTCGTCGAGATCGCTCCGTCTACATCACGAATACGGTAAACCGTTTTTTCGGGCTCGATGATCCGATAGAACACCGAAGTTTCAACCTGCACCAATACGTTGTCCGACGTGATCGCGTCTTGGGACATTGACGGAAGCTGCCGTTCCAGAATCGACACCTTGTGGCGGACACGGTCCAGAAATGGCACGATAAAGTTGATGCCAGGCCCAAGGACCGCGCGCAATCGGCCAAGGCGTTCAACCACATATTTTTCAGACTGCGGAACGATACGGACGCCTGCCATGATGCAGACGACAATGAAGATCGCCAAAAGCAGATAAAGAATGTTTTGGCCAAGGAATTCGGCAAGCATATTTTCAACCGGCATTTATCTGCCCCTCATTTGTTATAAGGGACAGATAAGCCCGATTGGGGCCGATTTCAATGTATACTACCGCATACTATTGGCGCTAAACCGCGCCGTAATCGTCGCCCCGATTGCGTCGGCCGTCGCCGGGCTAAGGGTCCACCCAAGATGGCCGTGACCTGTGTTATAGAACACGCGGTCGTTCTTGCCGGGACCAACACGCGGCATCATGTTTGGCATCATCGGACGCAGACCGGCCCACGGCACACAGCTTTCGGTCGAAACATCTGGGAAATGCTCTTCGCACCACCTGATCAGCGGCCGTACACGGCGTTCAAGAATATCGCGGTTTTCGCCGTTGAACTCTGCTGTGCCGGCAATGCGCAGACGGTTCTTGCCCAGCCGAGCCGACACGATCTTGGCCTTGTCGTCCAGCCCCGCCGTCGTTGGTGCAGCGGCCTGACTGGCAGCATCGTCAAGGTTCACAGTGATCGAATAGCCTTTGACGGGGTAAATGTTGACGCGATCACCCAGCATATGCGCAAACTTGCGGCTTCCGACACCTGCCGAAACGACGACCCCGTCGTAACGTTCTTCATGACCGCATTCGACATAGACGCCGTCATTGCGGACATGCAGGTCGGTGACTGGGGCGCCCAGCTTAAAGACAACACCTTGCTTTTTGAGCCAATCAGCAAGGCCGATCGTGAACTTGTGGATATCGCCGGTGCTGTCGCTTTCCGTCCAGAAACCGCCAATGATATCGCCACGCAATGTGGGCTCGCGCGCCATCACTTCGTCCACGGTCAACTCGTGGCGCTCCAGCCCGCCTTCGGCCAGCAAACCGTTGACCATCCGCGCATGCTTGAGGTCTTTCTCGGTCTTGTAGAAATGCAGGATGCCCGCCGGACTAAAGTCGAAATCAACGCCTGACTTTTCAGCCATTTCCGACAGGCCAGCGCGCGCTGCAACAGCCATAGCGGCCGTTTTTGTTGTATTGGTTTTGTAGCGGGGAATGTTCGCCAGAAATTCGGTCATCCAGCTGACTTTGTGCCAACCCGGACGGGGGTTTACGAACAAGGGCGCTTCGCCCTCGAACATCCATTTGATCCCCTTGAGGACAGTGGACCATTGGTTCCAGACTTCGGCATTGGAGGCACTAAGCTGGCCGCCATTGGCAAAGCTGGTTTCCATTCCGGCATAACGCTGACGGTCATAAACCGTCACGTCAAAACCGCGGACCATCAAAGAATAAGCAGTGGTGACACCTGTAATACCGGCACCAAGTACAGCGATCGAAGGCATGGTATTTCTCCTACCAAATGCCCCAGCCGTCTGTTGTACCTGAGAGATTCACCCCTGTCGGGCTTGCTCCTTCGGCGGACCACTTAAGGCCTCTCTTCGGCGTGTTGCACCCCAACCGGTCCTTTTGCCTGAGAGTGACCGGGGCGGTTGCTCCTTCGGCGACGGACCTGACCGTTCTCTCCCGGTCGGCGTGTTCCTATTGCACGTCCCATAAACCAAAGCCGCATAATAACAACTCTTTTCTTGCGGTCGGGGCATTCTACTTCGGGACTGCGATGACAAACAGAGTCAGGGGCGCAAACTTCATGCGACTGCGCTAGCAAGTGGTCGTCTGAAGCGACGAAAATCAGGAAAGTGCGGGCTTAAGAGGCGAGGTATGCCGCGATTGCAGCTTCGAGACCCTCGGACCAAATCAGCGCAAGCGATTGGCCAAAGCTTTCCGCGAGACCAGCGTTTGCTGCCAGATCACCGTAATACTGACGCTGTGAAAGCCAGATTTGCGGGTCTGTTTTGGCTGCCAATGCGGTTGCGTGCAGGTCATCCCAGAACGGATCGTTAGCGGCGATAATGCTGCCGTCCTCACGGGTACCAGCGCACATTCTTGCCCAGATAGCCTCGACCAATGCGAGACCAGCAACCGGTGTTCCAGCCGCCAAACCGTCGCGAATCGACGGAATGACAAAGCCCGGATGGCGCGATGAACCATCGAAAGCAACACGGCGCGTGGTGTCGACAATGCGCGGGTTTCCAAAACGGCCTTTGATCAAGTCAACGTAGCCTTCTGGTTCCATGCCGGGAACAGCAGCCAGGTGCGGCAGGATTTCGGTCCGTGCTACCTTGTCAAACAACGCCGCGATGCTTGGATGCGCCATACAGCCAGCAATCGTCTCGATGGAAAACAATTCACCCGCGTTGGCGATAATCTGGTGGCCACCATTCAGGACACGAATCTTCATTGCCTCGAAGTCATGCACATCATCGGTGAAAGTGGCGCCAACCTTGTCCCAATCAGGACGGCCAGCGCAGAAATCATCTTCGATAACCCACTGACGATAATTCTCGTGTGTCACAGGCGATGCATCATCGATGCCAAGCTTCTCGACCAGAGCAAGTTCGTTCGGTCCGGTCGCCGGCACAATGCAATCAACCATCGAATTGGGGAAGCTGCAGTTCGCGTCGATCCACGCAGCCAGCTCGGGATCCGACAATTGCGCCAAAGAGACGATTGTCTGGCGCAGGATTGCGCCATTTCCTTGCAGGTTGTCACAGCTCATGCATGTGAACGGACCCGCACCAGAAGCACGGCGTTGACGCAAGGCTTCGATCATCGCACCGAATGCAGTCTTGGGGCTTTTCGGGGATGCCGCGTCATGTTTGATGTCCGGATGTGCTGCGTCGAAACCTTTGGTCGCGGGATCGATGAAATAGCCGCCTTCGGTCACCGTCAGGGCAACAATCCGGATCGCCGGGTCCGACATGCACGCAATAAGCGGCGCGTTGTCATCAGCAATTGGTGCGAAATCGATCATCGCACCGGTGACTTCGGCAGACGTACGGGCAGGATCGAGTTCAATCAAGGTCGTCAGATAATCTTGCGCTGCCAGTTTCTCGCGTTGAACAGCGTCGCCGGCACGTACACCCGCGCCAACAATTGCCCAATCGTGGGCAAGACCCTGCTGCATCAAACGGTGCAGATACCACGCCTGATGCGCACGGTGAAAGTTGCCCAGACCAATGTGAACGATGCCGCGCGTCAGTGCCGCGCGATCATATGTCGGGCGCACAATCTCTGCAGGAAGCTGCGAAAGCGTCTCATTGCTAAGTTTCATGGAACCACTCCCTTGCAGTTGGATATTCATTAGCTCATCCAGTTTCCGCCATCGACATTGTATGTCTGGGCTACGATATAGTTGGCGTCATCACTGGCCAGAAACACAGCCATGCCTGTCAAGTCATCTGCGGTGCCCATGCGCCCGAAAGGCACGGCCTCGCCAACTTCTTGTTTCTTCTGGCCGGGCTTCTTGCCCTCGTATTTGGCAAAGAACGCGTCCACGCCGTCCCAATGTTCACCATCAACGACACCGGGCGCGATGGCGTTTACGTTGATCCCGTGCGCGATCAAGTTCAGCCCGGCCGACTGGGTCAGGCTGATGACGGCAGCCTTGGATGCACAATAGACGGCCACAAGGCTTTCGCCGCGACGGCCAGCCTGAGACGCCATATTGATTATGCGTCCCTTGATGCCCTTGGCGATCATGTGTTTGGCAACAGCCTGCAGCGTAAAAAGCGTCCCGGCTACATTGATATCAAACACACGGCGGTAGTCGGTAGGCGTGATCTCGACAATCGGCGCAGCCGTGAAAATAGCGGCATTGTTGATCAGAATGTCGATCTGACCTAGTGCCGCGATTGCATCTTCTACGCCAGCTTCGATACTTGCCGGATCGGAAATGTCCATTTTGACCGCGACAGCCGCATCACCAATCTCGGCAGCGGCAGCGCGTGCACGTTCGAGGTCAATATCAGCAATGGCAACTTCTGCACCCTCGGCCACATAAGCCTTGGCGAAGGCAAGCCCGATTCCTCGGGCTGCCCCCGTTATGAGTGCAGATTTGCCAGAGAGCCGCATTAGTCGACCCGCAGACCCTGCGCGTCGAACTTGTGCATCTCGTCCATACGTGGGTTCAGGTGGATCACATCACCATGCGTCAGGTTGATGTCCCCGATCGCGCGTACCGTGATGGATTCCGCCAGTCCAGTGTTGTGGATATGGAAGAATGTATCAGAACCCAGATGCTCGGCCACGCCGACGGTGCCCTGCCACATGCCATCGTTTGCGACGACGTCAATATGTTCAGGACGGATACCGACGGTATGTGCGCCGTTCTGGGCTGCAAACTCACCCTCAAAGAAGTTCATCTTTGGTGATCCGATGAAACCGGCAACAAACTTGTTGCGCGGCCTGCGGTACAGCTCCAACGGCGAACCGACCTGTTCAATAACGCCAGCCTGCAGCACGACAATCTTGTCGGCCATAGTCATCGCTTCGACCTGATCGTGGGTCACGTAAACCATGGTTGTCGCCAGCTTCTTGTGAAGCTCGGAGATTTCCATGCGCATCCCGACACGCAGAGCCGCGTCAAGGTTTGACAGCGGTTCGTCAAACAAGAAAGCGGACGGCTCGCGCACAATCGCACGGCCAATTGCCACACGCTGACGCTGACCACCAGACAACTGGCCCGGACGGCGGTCAATGTAGTCAGCGAGGTTCAGAACCTCGGCTGCGCCATTCACGCGACGGTCGATCTCGGCTTGGTCCATCTTCGCCATCCGCAGCGGAAAGGCGATGTTCTTGCGCACCGACATGTGCGGATAAAGCGCATATGACTGGAACACCATGGCAAGGCCGCGTTTAGCAGGTACAAGGTCGGTCGCGTCCACACCATCAATCTCGATGTGACCGGTCGTGATGTCCTCTAGTCCCGCAATCAAGCGCAGCAGAGTTGATTTACCGCAGCCCGATGGGCCAACAAAGACGGTGAATTCGCCATCATGAATTGTCAGATCCAATGGTGGAATGACCTGCACATCTCCGAATGATTTGGTCACCTGTTTGAGTTCGATTTGTCCCATATCTCAGGTTCCTTATTTCACCGCGCCAAACGTCAGGCCGCGGACAAGTTGTTTCTGGCTGAACCAGCCAAGGATGAGGATCGGTGCAATAGCCATGGTGGAGGCTGCACTGAGCTTCGCAAAGAACAAACCCTCGGGGCTTGAGTAGCTGGCGATAAATGCCGTGAGCGGGGCTGCGTTGACCGCAGTCAAGTTCAAAGTCCAGAACGCTTCGTTCCAGGCAAGGATGAAGTTCAACAGCAAGGTCGAGGCTATACCGGGGACAGCCATTGGTGTCAGTACGTAAAGCAGTTCCTGCCGTAGTGTGGCACCGTCCATACGGGCTGCCTCAAGGATTTCACCGGGGATTTCCTTGAAGTAGGTGTAAAGCATCCAGACGATAATCGGCAGGTTGATCAACATCAGAACAACAACCAGACCAGCGCGGCTATCCAGCAAACCCAATTCGATAAAGATCAGGTAGATCGGATACAGAACGCCAACAGCAGGCAACATCTTGGTCGAGAGCATCCAGAGCAGGATGTCTTTGGTCCGCTTGGATGGAACAAAGGCCATCGACCAGGCAGCTGGGATCGCGATGATGCAGCCCAGAACCGTAGAAAGCCCTGCAATGATGATCGAGTTCCACAAGAAACGTCCGTAGTCAGAGCGCTCCATAACAGTGCGATAGTTCTCGAGTGTCCAGTCAAAGCCCAAGAAGATAGGTGGGGCTGCGATGGCCTGTGCCTCGGTTTTGAAGCTGGTCAGGATCGTCCAGAGGATCGGGAAGAAGATCAGCAAGCCAATCGCCCATGCGGCGGTGGTGTTAATAAGCTTCCGGCGGGGTGTTACA
>CBDTYC010000054.1:0-12339 GCA_965364495.1 uncultured Yoonia sp.
GAAACAGGCCAATCCACTGTTGCGCGCCGCGACCGCCACTTGAGACACAGACGTATCGACCAAAGAAAATAGCGACAAACACGATAATAATCAGCACGCGAGCGGCGTGGGCAAGCGCAATGCGGCGTTCATCCCCGCCTGCCTCTGCACCAAGAATAAGCATTTCATTCAAGCCACCGGGCATGGAGGAATAGAAGGCCGTGACCGGATCATAGCCCCCGATGCGCCGGTAGACATTGTAGGAAATACTTGCGGCGCAGATCAGAAAAACGGGCAGCAATGCCAGCGTTACAAGCCACGAACCAAGCAACGCGAAAAACTCTGCCGAAACGCCCGCGCCCAGCATGACACCGATGACAGGAATCACATAAATCCTTAGCGGATCAGGTCCGGCGATCGGTGCGCGCAGCATCGCGGCGATCGTATTTGCGATCATCGGCCCCAGCATCCAAGGCAACGGCAGCCCGCCAAGATAGGCGGCAATCCCGCCTACCACACCGATTGCCAGCGCAAGAAATTGCGGCAATAGCGGTTTATGCGAGGTCATCGTTTCAGACCTAGATACCGCCAATGTGGTGTGTGCCGCGCTTTTTGGCGAGGATCATCTGCTTTTGCCGCTCGCGAAAGCGGGCCTTGTCAGCCTCCGACGTTTCATTCACGCATTGATGACAGGCGACACCTTGTTCAAACGCGGCGTGATTGCGGTCTTCGGGAACAAGCGGACGGCGGCAGGCATAGCACAAGATATGTGGCCCTTCTTCCAGTCCGTGTCCGACGCTAACGCGCGCGTCAAAAACAAAGCATTCGCCTTCCCATTTACTCTCTTCTTGCGGGACTTCTTCAAGGTACTTCAGAATACCACCTTTCAGGTGGTAGACGTCTTCAACACCTTGCCCCATCAGGTAATTCGTTGATTTCTCGCAACGAATTCCACCAGTGCAGAACATCGCGATACGTTTGTTGTGAAAGCGATGTTTGTTTTCTTCCCACCACGCAGGAAATTCACCAAAGCTTTTGGTCGCGGGATCAACGGCCCCTTCGAAAGTCCCGATCGCCACCTCATAGTCATTTCGGGTGTCGATGACGGCTACATCAGGCGCAGTGATCAGATCATTCCAATCGGCGGCATCCACGTAGTTTCCGACCTTCGCGACGGGGTCGACATCGGGTTGGCCCATTGTGACAATTTCGCGCTTGAGGCGCACCTTCATGCGGTGAAACGGTGGCGTCGTCGCAGTGCTTTCCTTCCACTCAAGATCGGCACAGCCGGGAAGTGTGCGGATATGAGCGAGGACAGCATCAATTCCATTGCGGTCACCGGCAATAGTGCCATTGATCCCTTCGTTCGCCAGCAAAAGCGTGCCGGTAATGCCGCGTGCTTTGCACAGGTCCAACAAAGGCCCTTGCACCGCTGGCGGATCATCAAAACGGGTAAAGTGATAGAGTGCAGCTATAGTAAACATAACGTGCAGATACGCCTGTCGATCGCGCAGGTAAAGACGCCCGTGCGATGAAAGCTGAAGGCACGTTGCATCCCATGCGCGGCTTTGACACATTATTCACTGTTGCAGCTAACCAAGAGTCCCACAATGTCCCATGCTTTGCTTGTTATCGATGTCCAGAATGATTTCTGCCCCGGCGGCGCGCTCGCTGTTGCAGAAGGTGACGAAATTATCGCGGGTATCAACGCACTCATGGCAGACTTTCAGGCCGTGATCCTGACCCAAGACTGGCATCCGGCGGGGCATTCGTCATTCGCGTCGACCCATGATGCGCCGCCGATGAGCATGATGAACATGCCTTACGGTCCACAGGTGCTTTGGCCGGATCATTGCATTCAGGGCAGCAAGGGGGCGACATTCCATCCGGACCTGAAGACCGATCGCGCTGATTTGATCATTCGAAAAGGTTTTAACCCCGCGATCGACAGCTATTCGGCGTTCTTTGAAAACGATAAGACAACACCGACGGGGTTAGAGGGGTATCTGCACACGCGCGGCATCGATACACTGACACTGGTGGGGCTGGCCACGGATTTCTGCGTCAATTATTCGGCTGTGGATGCCGCCAAACTTGATTTCAAAGTCACCGTAAACTTGGACCTTTGCCGAGCGATTGATTTTGACGGATCCCTCGGTGCGGCCAAATCCGCAATGATGCAGGCCGGGGTCACCCTTGCCTAACGGCCCTTGTGGGCGAACCAATCCGGCGAAGCGCACCTACCCATGATAAGTGTCGGCTTTGCGCGCACAGAACCAAACTGTCAGACAGCTAACAACGCATCAACGCTTGCCACGGTTGCGCTCGCTTGATCTAACACGTGGGGCGAAAGAGGGGACGTGGCCATGGTCGATATTGCTACACGGGTTTGGAACCACAAATGGAAGATCGACCCGATTGTCCGGTCCTTGATTGATACCGATTTCTATAAGCTTCTGATGTGCCAATCTGTTTTCCGGAATCACCCTGATACAGTTGTGCAGTTCTCGCTGATCAACAGGACCAAGAAAATTCGCTTGGCCGATTTGGTGGATGAGGGCGAACTACGCGAGCAGCTTGATCATATTCGGTCGCTGCGGCTGACCCGCGGTGAAAGCACATGGCTGCGCGGCAACACTTTCTATGGCAAACGTCAGATGTTTACCCCTGCATTTATGGAGTGGTTCGAGAACCTGCAGTTGCCGCCCTATCATCTTGCGAAACGCGATGGCCAATATGAGCTTACCTTCGAGGGAACTTGGCCTGAGGTCATGCTTTGGGAAATCCCAGCACTCGCTGTCATAATGGAATTGCGCAGTAGGGCCGTACTGAAAGACATGGGTAAGTTTGAATTACAGGTTCTTTATGCGCGCGCCATGACAAAGCTTTGGGAAAAGGTCGATCAGCTTAAGCCAATTCAGGACTTGCGGGTCGCAGACTTTGGTACGAGACGCCGGCATTCCTACCTTTGGCAGGACTGGTGTGTTCAAGCGATGATGGAAGGGTTGGGGAAGAATTTCACCGGCACGTCCAATTGCCGGATTGCCATGATGCGTGAAATCGAAGCAATCGGGACCAATGCACATGAGCTCCCCATGGTCTACGCCGCCTTGGCTGATAGCGATCAGGCATTGCGGCAATCGCCTTATGACGTTCTTGCGGATTGGCATGAAGAACACGATGGCAACCTGCGGATTATCCTGCCCGACACGTATGGCACCCAAGGATTCTTGGACGCAGCCCCTGATTGGTTGGCCGGCTGGACGGGTATCCGCGTTGATAGCGGGGATCCCGCAACGGGTGCGGAAACTGCAATCAAGTGGTGGAAATCGAGAGGGGAAGACCCGCGTGAAAAGCTGGTGATCTTCTCGGACGGTCTCGACGTTGAAAAAATAAGCGCACTACACAAGCAGTTTGCAGGGCGCGTTCGGGTCTCTTTCGGATGGGGCACGATGCTCACCAACGATTTCAAAGGACTTGTCGAGGGCGATGCCCTTGCGCCATTCTCGTTGGTTTGCAAAGCGGTTACGGCGAACGGACGACCGACCGTTAAATTATCCGATAATCCTCGCAAGGCGATGGGCCCAGCGGATGAAATCGTGCGGTATAAACGTGTATTCGGTGTCGGGACGCAAGACGAAATCCCGGTGCTAGTCTAGGCGTCCCACGAAGGCGGAACACGTCGCGAGCGACTTTGGCAATTACGCAACGATCGATACATTGCAGTCCTGATCAAACGCGACGCGCGCCCTGTTTTTGCCCGCGCGTTTTGCAAGCAGCAGCTGTTCATCTGCCAAGCTGATCATGTCTTGCAGCGACAGATCTTGCTTTGTCCAGTATCCGCCAAGACTGATTGAGACGGGAAAGACCTGTCCGTCGTGGCTGAATTTCTGACAAGAGATTGCACTGCACAGCCTATCCGCAACACCCTGAACATCGCGGGCATGCAAGCTGGCGACATAGATCGAAAACTCGTCCCCCCCTTGGCGCGCAAAAACGGCTTCTCCACGAATGATGTCTTTGATGCGGGCCGCTACTATTGCAAGGGCCGCATCGCCAGCGTCATGACCGAAAGTATCATTGATGTGTTTGAAGTTATCGACGTCAAAGTAGAACAACACATGCCCAAGCGATGCATCGAATTTCTTCGCCCCAACCTCGCGGTCCATGCCGCGCCGGTTCAGGATATTCGTGAGTGCATCAGTGCGCGCATGCGCTTGCATTTTGCGTACCTCAGACAAGTAGCGCCGTTCCCGTCGAAAGACCAAACCGATCGCAGTTGCGCCAACCACATTGCAGATGAACAGCGTTGGCAGCACTGATGCAAATAAGGTGCTTGCAATATCAAACGGTAGAACAAAAAGCGCGACAATCGATGGCGTGACCGCTGCACCAAGCAGCGCGTCAGTGACGAAAGGCAACTTGATGCGGTCGCGAATGACATGCACCCATGCAAGTGCGAGCATGAAAGCAAGAACCAAACCCACGACGCCCGAAAGCATACCAGCGCCGCCAAGATAGAGGCGGAATGCGATGCCGAAACCCAATGCCAGAAGCCCCGCCATCGGGCCGACAAATGCAACTGCAGAACCGATCAGTAGCGTGCGCGCGTCAAAGATAAGCCCTTCACCCAGTGTCAAAGGATGGGCCATGCCAACGGCAATCGTCACGCCAAATAGCACCCCAAATGCGACCTGCTCTTGCCGAGTACCGTGGAACTCACGCGTTGCTGCACTCAGCACGAAAGCAAAGCCCATCATGGCGACGACAGGTGTTAGCAGAACTTGAAATTGAGACATCTACAGTACATCCGCTTTTAGAATGTACGTGAAACTGCAGCATACCTGTTAATTTCGCCTAAAGATGGGCGGCAATCCAACAACTTTTCAGAAAAACTACTCTTCGATTTTCCCGCGAAGCGCCTTAACCTCCCCCCGCGCCTTTTTGCCTGCAAGCCTGCGTTTGACCGATCCGTAGGTCGGCTTTGTCGCAACCCTACGCTTTGGTTTTTCAAGCGCCTTTCTGATCAGATCGGCCAAACGTTGCTTTGCGATTTCTCGGTTGCGGGCCTGACTTCGGGTTTCTTGAACAAAAATCACGATGGCGCCATCAAGCGTCCAACGGCGGCCGGCAAGCCGCTTCAGGCGCGCTTTGACTTGCGATGGCAGATGCGGTGATCTGGCGGCCTCAAACCGTAATTCCACCGCCGTCGAGACTTTGTTGACGTTCTGCCCGCCAGGTCCGGACGCCCGCGCAAAGCTTTCTGTCAATTCCCAGTCGGCAATTTCAATTTGTTCGTTGATCTTCATCTTGCCCGTGAAACTCCTGCTGGAGGCAAATCCAAACTTTCGAAACCTGACCACATTACACGAAAAAGGGCCACCCCGGCGACGGGATGGCCCTTTCCTGAATCACGGAGGTGGGTCGGTTAGGATCTCCACCTTGGGGTTTCGTCAGCCAAGGGCTGCCCTAGCTGCGATCCTCCCAAGTTGTCCCGACACACTTCTCCAATACCTCATGATGCACTGGATCACCTCCTTTCAAATGTTTCGCCTGAAAGTAAGTTCGCACAGATTTGGTAGATTTCAAGAAAAAAGATACCTCATGTGGCGTTTAGGCCGATCGAAGTAACATTCGCCCAACAATGAAGCGAAATGGCACCAATGCGAGCAACGCGATCGAAAGCTTTACGCCCCAGTCCGCAACAGCGAGAGAAACCCACAGCGGAACAAGCGGTCCGGCGTTAAGGAATGGCACGGCGTCTTGCGCCCAGATCACCTCTTCGGCAGCGGACATGCTGAAACCGTTGAACAATGCCGCAAATGCGATGGTGAAAAAGATAGCCGTGTCGACAGTAGACCCGACCAGCGTGCTGCCCAAGGGTGCCTTCCACCACGATCCGTCACGCAGACGGTGAAAGACTGCGATGTCCAGCAATTGCGCGACCAGAAACGCGGTGGCAGAGCCAATAGCGATGCGTAGGGCCACGGCTGGATACTCGAATCCGTCGCCTTGCAGCATGATCTGGCTGCCGATTAGCGAGCAAATGATGCCGACAACGAGGCCGGAAAAGACGACTTTGCGTGCGGCGGCGGGGCCGTAAACGCGGTTCATCACATCGGTGACAAGAAAAGCGAGCGGGTACGTGAATGCACCCCACGTCAGCAACCCGTCAAGGATGAGGAATTGTACAAGAATGTTGGACGCCACAACAATTGTGGCCATGGCGAAAACGCCGGGAAGGATACGTGTCATTTGATTAATCCGTTTTGACAAGGGTGCGGCACTTGGCCCCCAACATCGGGGACAGCGCGACCTACCGCCCGTAACCTAGTCCGTCAACCGGTATTCTACGATCTCGGTGCGCTGAAAGTGGCGAAAGTTGTCGTCAGAGATAAGCGTCAAGCGCAGACCCTGGTCGTCTTTCCACACGCTGATCCCTTCCAGATTGTCATGTGTTAGTACGCGTGTTTCGAGCAAAATCTGCTCGCCTGTTCCATCCAGAGCAAACCGCCGGACCCTGTTTCGAAAGCCGACACCGACGAAATCGCGCTCCAGAATATAGAGTCTGCCATCAGGTCCGATGTCTGCGCCAGATAAAAGAAAGGGCCCGGTTCGCGGGATATCAAAGGGTTGGTCCCAGATGCCGTTCCGAAGCCGATAGACAGGAAATGGCCGCGTCGCCAAGCCAGAGCGTTCAGGCATTGTATAGACTGCGCCGTCCGCTGCGATTGCCAAAGCCTCGAGCGAGGAATTGCTCTGGAGTTGTTCAAAGTCGGGCGAGGCCAATAGAGGCCCTGCCGGCTGATCGACGGCTTCAAACCTGCGGACGCCATGCATCCATTCGAACGAAACAAAGATTGCACCATCGGGCCCGATCGCGATGCCTTCACTATCGCTGAATGCGCGCGACAGGGTTTCTCTGTCCGGTCCAATCAGTGGTTGTAGTGCCTCCAGTTTGATATCTGTGATCGTGTCACCGTCGCGACCGATTGTGCCGCGTGCAAAGTTGCCGCGATCACTGATTGCGATGAAGCTGCCCCCGTCATCGGCGATTTCAATGCCTGAAAATCCACCAAACAATGGATCATCGCTGACCCAAGTGTAGCTGCCGACCCATGTGGTCTGCGCAACAGCAGGGGCGGCGCAGAATAGCGCAAGGCCGATCAGATATCGCAGCACTTAGTTCGCGTTCAGCACTGCAAGGCACTGGCCGGGCAGGTTCGCCATTGTCAAATCGGCACGCGGCACCGGAGGCGGCGCGTTCGGATCAGGCGGCGGCGGGTTCAGGGTGCGGTCAACCCAGCCTTGCGCATCTGCGCACCCATCGCCGGGCGGCGGCGGGGCTTGGTCTGTGCAGCCTGCATCACCGTCAGTACAATTCAGACGCACATGGAAATGATAATGATGTCCCCACCAAGGACGCACTTTGTTCAGCCAGCTGCGATCACCGGTCGCAGAGTTGCACATCGCAACCTTGGCACCCGGAAAAATAAAGATACGGGCCACGCGCGGATCAGAGGCGGCAGCGCGAACGATCGCCTCGTGTTGGGGCGACCACAGATCGTTGGTAAAAGCACCTGCCGACCGACGCATGGAAATGGACGACAGGTTTTCGCGTTCTTGGGCCGACAGATCAAGCCGCTTTGGCGGCAACATCCATACGTCAATATCAAGACCGGTCTGGTGGCTGGCGTGACCGGTCAACATCGGGCCGCCGCGTGGCTGGCTCATGTCGCCGATATAGAGCCCTTCCCATCCTGGTTGGGTGGCGGCAAAGCGGCTGAGGTCACGAATGAAATCAAGCGTGTCGGGTTGCGCCCAATTGCGATTGCGCGAAAGGCGCATTGCTTGCCATGTGGGTCCGGTTTCAGCCAATTGTTCAGCACCCGCCTGACAGCCTCGCGCATACCCGCCAAATGATTGTGACTGCTGTAGCGAAGCAACAGGTGCAGCGCCAAACAGAAACTTGGCCACGCGTGTGTCATTCACGTTTTGCGTCGACAAGCTTACGACTGGGGGTTCTTCGGCCTGACATGCAGCCAAACCGGCGGCAAGTATTGCTGCAATTATGAAGCGGACCATTCTGCGCGATCTCCGTTTTTGTTAACCCAGCGTAGCAAGAAAAGCCCGATCAGGAAAAGGAAGATTACAGGCAAAAACCCTAATTGATTGCTACCAGTCATCACGGTGAACAAAGTAATCAGTGCAGGTGCCAGAAATGCCGTCGCTTTGCCGGTCAGGGCAAACAAACCAAAGGCTTCGGTCGGACGCTCTGGATGTGTGTGGCGGACCATCATTGAACGGGATGCCGCATAGACCGCGCCACCTGCGCCGCCGATACACACACCGCAAACGTAAAAAATGATGTCCGGCAGGCCAGAGCCCTCGGCCAATGGCACGCCGAAGATTGCTTCGCGCGACATACCGACGATAATAATCGAGACCCCGATCAAGACCCAAACGCTGACACGGATCACCGGCTTTGGCCCATAGCGCTGGTCTGCCAATCCTGACAGCCAGGTCGTGATCGCCGCGGCAAAGGCCGCAATAATGCCGAAGACGCCGATCTGGATGGTCTGCCAGTCCAGAACAAGCGCGGCATAAACCCCGCCGAACGCATAAAGCGCATTAAGCGCGTCACGGTAGAACATTGACCCCACCAAGAAGTTCAAAAGGCTTTTGCGGTGAAAGACAGAGCGTAGGGTCGTGATCAACTCGCCCCAAACTGCGCCCAGTTTTGTGGACTTCTTTTCTGCCTTGGGGTCATCGCGAACATACATAAAGAACGGGATGATAAAGATCATATACCAGATCGCGATGAACGGTCCTACTGCACGGGTGCCTTCGCGCATTTCGGGGTCCAGTCCGAAAAGCGGCGCATTCCCCAGCAACGTCACACCTTGATCGTTTTCTGCTAGCAATAGCAGCATAATAAATAGCGAGGTAACGCCGCCCCAATAACCGAACGCCGCGCCTGACCCTGAAATGCGCCCGACCTCTTCGTCGTTGCCAAGTGACGGCAGAATCGCGTTCACGAAGTTCAGCGCGCTTTCGGCGGCAAAGAAGCCAAGGTAGAACATGATAAGCATGAAAATAAGGGCCGAACCATCCGGTTCTAACCCCCAGAGCATGAATGTCGTGACGACATAAACGATGGAAAAGAACAGGATCCAAGGCATTTTGCGGCCAGAGTTATCGGCAAAAGCACCAAGAAACGGCGCTGAAAAGGCGATCATCAGACCCGCGATAGTCTGTCCTAGCGACCAAACCCATTGTGCTTGCGCATCCGCGGCTGAGGCGTCCATCCCGTTACCTAGAAAATACTCGGCTGCGACGACGGCGAAGTAAGGACCGAAAATAAAAGTCAGGCCAAGTGTGTAGAAGGGCTGTGATGCCCAATCAAAGGCCATCCATCCCCAGATGCGTTTCTTGTCTACTGCCATGTGCCCGTCCCCAA
This sequence comes from uncultured Yoonia sp., assembly GCA_965364495.1. Taxonomy (GTDB): domain Bacteria; phylum Pseudomonadota; class Alphaproteobacteria; order Rhodobacterales; family Rhodobacteraceae; genus Yoonia. The sequence continues at coordinate 9,440 of CBDTYC010000054.1, forward strand.
TATTGTTGCAGGGATAAGACACAGAGAAAGGCATCGCTGGCAAGGAAAGCTTTGAAAGGGATGCGCGCCCTCAAGCGTCGCGCAACATCACTTTCCAAGTCGTTTGGTCCAATGAAAACAAGTTTTCTAAAGACTTGAAGCATGCGCCGCTGAGGCATCAACCTGTTTTGATGGGGTCTGTGCATCTTGCTGTTCCAGCGTTTGGCCAAACTCGGGCGGCCAAGGGCGGGTGTTCTCTGCTGCGACCCACGCCTGCACCCATGCGGGCATTTGGGGTGACGCGGCATCATGGCCCACATGGGCAAAGACTTTTGCGGGGCTGACGATCCCGTTTCTGTCGGTCACTGCTGACCGGAACAGTGCCTGAACAGCGCAATCCGTGCCGATCCAGATTGAATGCTCAAGGTAAAAAAACTTGTCATCCCAGCCTACGGCACGGCTAACCGTGCGGAATTTGGCAAAGGGCCGGATGCGCTTGCGATAACGCACCGAATTGCCAGCCATTGTCATGCCCCATTTGTTGTCCCTCAGCGCGCCAATCAAGCCAACGCGCTGGGCTAGACCGCTGCGGCCAATGTCAAGAATGCTCAGAATGCGCCCATTGTTCATTTCCATGTAGCCATCCAGATCATGCGGCCAGCAGCGATGATAGGACACATGTGCGCCGCGTGCATCCAGCGGGGGCATACGTCTTGCACGCAAGACCTCTTTGATAACGCGGACGATCGGGTACATAGGGGAAATCCTTTGAGTAAACGATCAAATGGGGCGGGGTGACGCGCTGGTCAACTTTGACGTCGAGGCAACCATGCACTTGCCGGACGGGGTCTGAGGGCTTAGATCAAGTCTGACCAGAAAAAGGACCTCGCGACCTATGTTGACCATCATCCAAGCAGTGCTGCTTATCCTCGGCGTTATCCGTTTCTTCGTGATCGCGCATTTCATCATGAGCTGGCTCTTGCGCTTTGATGTTCTGAACATCCGGCAGGAATTTGTGGGCCAAGTCTGGTACGGGCTGGAACGCATACTCGAGCCGATTTACAGCCGCGTGCGTCGCGTGATGCCTGATCTGGGTGGTATTGACCTGTCACCGATCGTCGTTCTTGTCGGGATCGAGATTTTGCGCATTTTCCTGATGAACAATCTGGCGGCGTTCGTTTAACCACAGCTTTCTTCGCGATATGACGCAGGCTAAATTGGTTGCATCGCACCGGAAATTCTAGAACAGTTGCGTTAATCGACGGGCAAACGCCTGTATCAAAAAGGAAGACCCTGATGGGACTGTTTAATCTAAGCAAGAAAGCAGTGGCGATTGCGCTGTCCGCTCAACTGGTGCTGGCGACGCAGGCCGTGACTTTGGCACAGGCCGAGATGCTTGGCACAGAGGCTGTGATTAACAGCTATGAGACATTGAACAACCGTGCCGCATTGCTTGATGCGCTAGGGCGGGATGCCGTCCAAGCCGAGATGGTCGCAATGGGCGTCGATCCCGCCGAGGCTGCCGCCCGTTTGACTGCCCTTTCCGATTCCGAAGTCGCCTCTATTCTGACGCAGATGGAAGCGGACAACGCTGGTGCCGATATTATCGGCACGCTGTTCACGGTCTTTGTGCTTCTGCTGGTCACTGACATTTTGTGCTTTACCAACGTGTACAGCTTTACGCGGTGCGCACGCTAAACTGTTTTCTTCGTCGTCTTGCGACTTTCGCCGCGCTGGCTTGGCTGGCGGGCTGCGCGGTACCTTTTGACCCTGATGAGCGGCTAACCGTTGATGTGCCAACACGTGCGCAGGTTGTCGGCGTGCCGTTGATCCAGCAAGCTGATTTTTACTGCGGACCGGCGTCTATTGCGATGGTGTTGCAGTGGGCGGGCAGTGATGTCACCCAAGAAGATATTGCCAAACTAGCCTTCAATCCCGGTGCCGAGGGGACGTATCTGGCGGATATGACCGGCAGCAGCCGCCGTTTGGGTCAGCTTGCGGTCGAAATATCCGGCTTTGATCAACTGCTTACGGAAGTCGCCGCAGGCCACCCCGTCGTTGTCTTTCAGAATCTCGGTTTGGCGGCCTTGCCTGTGTGGCACTACGGCGTCGTGACCGCATATGATTTCGAGGCTGATCTGATCTACCTCAACTCTGGTCAGCGCGATCAAATGGTGATGCCATTCGCCGTCTTTGAACGCACGTGGCGGCGGGGTGATTTCTGGGGACTTGTTGTTTTGCCACCTGATCAACTGCCTGCAAGCTCCACAGAAACCGATATCCTGAGGGCCGCGGCAGCTTTGGAACGCGTGAGCGCGTATGACGCCGCCGAAACACTTTATGAAACTGGTGCAGAAAAGTGGCCTACAAACTGGCTCTGGCAGTTTGGTCTGGCCAATGCGCGGTTTGGCAAAGGCGATTTGCGCGGTGCGCAGCTTGCGTTGCGTCGTGCGCGCACACTGGGGCCAGACATTCCCGAAGTCCGCGCCAATCTGGATCATATCAACGGCCTTCTGCGCTAGGGTTCTGGCCGGCTGTCGAAACCTGCGCCGCCTATCGGAAATCATCTATGGCGCAAATGCGCTGCTTGCAGTCGCGGACGACCTTTCAAAAAATCCGCGCAAATGGTCTATTCTGGTCAACAAAGCCGGAGAATCTTGATGTCAGATCGCATTACATTTACGCTCGATGGTGAGACCGTCACCGCTGCAGCCGGCGAAACCATCTGGGAGGTCGCCAACGGACGCGGTCTGGTGATCCCGCATCTGTGCCACAAGCCTGCGCCGGGATACCGCTCTGACGGGAATTGCCGCGCATGTATGGTCGCGATCGAAGGCGAACGGACGTTGGCCGCAAGCTGTATCCGCGAACCTAGTCAAGGCATGGTGGTCACCACAGACCAGCCCCGCGAAAAGCAGGCC
>CBDTYC010000055.1:0-11955 GCA_965364495.1 uncultured Yoonia sp.
GGGCGCGGCACGTGTGACATGAAGGGCTTCGATGCATTGGCGCTGTCGGCTGTGCCACTGGCGCTGGAGCGTGGAATCAAACGTCCATTGCAAATTGCGCTTAGCTACGACGAAGAAATCGGCTGCACAGGTGCGCCCCCAATGATTGATCACATGGTGGCGATGGGGATGCCGCGCGCGGACACAGTTCTGGTGGGCGAGCCCTCGATGATGAAGATTGCAAATAGCCATAAAGGCAGTATCGGCTACAGGATGCACTTTCGCGGGTTCGAGGTGCATTCATCGCTCGCCCCGACAGGTGTCAGCGCCATAATGATGGCCGCAAAGCTGATCAACTGGGCCAATGAGGTGAACGCCGAAAATGCAGCCAAGACGCCCGGCGAAATGGCGGCCGGGTTCGTGCCACCCTATACCACTTTGCACATTGGCAAGATCACCGGCGGCACAGCACATAATATCACGGCAAAGGACTGTTATTTCGACTTTGGCTTTCGGATCGTCCCGGGCGAGGACATCGCCGCATGGGAGGCCCGCCTGTTGGCCAAAGTGGCAGCGCTTGAAGCGGAAATGCAGGCTGTCCGCCCTGAGGCGCACATCCGTGCCGAGAAATCCTTTCATGTGCCCAGTCTGATGCCCGAGAAACAAGGCCGCGCCGAAGCAATTGTGCGTCAGTTGACCGGCGAAAACGCGAGCAGCGTCGTCAGCTATGCCACCGAGGCTGGGCAGTTTCAGGAACGCGGTTATTCTGCCGTGATCTGTGGTCCCGGCGATATCGCCCAAGCCCACCAGCCCAACGAGTTCATCAGCGTTGATCAATTCCAGCAAGGTGAAGCATTTATTCGCCGCCTTGTGGACATGCTCGCGAAATGATCCAATTATCAGATATCCCAAATCCGAGAGTTTCCCATGCCTGTTAAGAACCGTTTTGCCGAAATGCTGCCCGAAATCACCGCTTGGCGTCACGACCTGCACGCCCATCCCGAGATTCTGTTCGAGACGCATCGTACCTCTGCGATTGTCGCGGAGAAGCTAAGGGATTTTGGTTGCGAAGAGGTTGTCACAGGCATCGGGCGCACTGGCGTTGTCGGTGTTATCCACGGTAAAACGAATACCTCTGGCAAGGTTATTGGTCTGCGCGCCGATATGGATGCGCTGCCGATCCACGAACAGACCGATCTTCCCTACAAGTCCAAAACGGACGGGGCAATGCATGCATGTGGCCATGACGGGCACACGTCAATGCTGTTGGGGGCCGCAAAGTATTTGTCCGAGACACGCAATTTCGACGGCACGGTTGTCCTGATTTTCCAACCTGCCGAAGAAGGCGGCGGCGGCGGCAAGGAAATGTGCGACGACGGACTGATGGACCGTTGGGGTATTCAAGAAGTCTACGGCATGCACAACTGGCCGGGTGTGCCAGTGGGGCAATTCGCCATCAGACCGGGCGCGTTTTTTGCGGCCACCGATACTTTTGAAATGGTAATCGAAGGCAAGGGGGGCCATGCAGCGAAACCGCATCTGGCGCTTGATACGACGGTTGTTGCAAGCCACGTGGTCATCGCGCTTCAGACGATTGCGTCGCGGATCGTCAGCCCGACAGAGCAGGTCGTAGTGTCCGTCACCAGTTTTGAAACCTCGTCAAAGGCATACAATGTGATTCCGCAAAAGGTTCACCTACGCGGCACCGTGCGCACGATGTCAAAAGAAACGCGTGATTTGGCGGAAAGCTCTTTGATCTCGATCGCCGAAGGGACCGCTGCGGCGTTCGGTGCCACGGCAAAGGTCGACTTCAAGCGTGGTTACCCCGTCATGGTCAACAGCGAAGAACAGACAGAGTTTGCGGCGCAGGTCGCGACATCTGTCGCGGGCAAATGTGACTTTGCAGATCAAACCATGGGCGGCGAAGATTTCGCCTACATGCTGGAAGAACGGCCCGGGGCCTATATTTTTGTCGGCAACGGCGATGGCGCAGACGTGCATCACCCCGAGTATGTTTTCAAAGATGAAACCATGCCTGCGGGATGTTCATGGTGGGCCGAGATCGTAGAGCAGCGGATGCCTGCGGGGTAAGTGTCTGGCGGGTTTTGGGCGAGCGCGCCGTTCGTCTGCGAAGCGTCGACGTTGCCTAGGCACAAGGTCGCATTGACTTAGATCAATCTCTCGCTTGAGGCGAAGTCTATGTATTCAAAATACATCAGACAGTAGCCAACAAGGAGAGTTATCATGCAAGCGACGGGTTTAGCGATGTCCTTGATTGCAGGTGTCACAATCTCGGCAAGTGCGGTTCAAGCGCAAGAGATGACACTCGGCGAATTCGAGTACCAGAACAGTTGCGTGGCATGCCACGGTGCATCTGGCATGGGCGACGGGCCGGTGACCGACTTTTTGTCGGGGGCGGTCGTGCCGGATTTGACTGTCCTGCAAAGCAACAACGGCGGGGTTTTCCCCGTAGCGTCCGTCTACGCAGTCATTGACGGAAGCAGCATGGCGAGTGCGCATGGTACGCGTGACATGCCGATATGGGGCAGTCGTTTTCGCCAGCGCGCATCCGATTCAAGCGATCCGCACTTTTTGGCAGCGTCCCCCGACTATGTGAACACCCGCATTCTTGCGCTTATTGAATACCTTGCAAGTATTCAGGTTCAGTAAGGTTTCCAGATAGGCGCAGTCTATGGCGGCACGCAGCTGCGGATGAATGCATTGGAACCATGCGGCTATGCTGGATCACAAGCCTTGCCTGCACGCATGTCATCGGCAGATTGCCGCTCTCTACCCGCCCGTGTGTGACATATGCCGACTAACTTGCCCGTCAATCTGCTGGCGCGAATAGTCGAAATCATGTCCTTTGGGTTTCAGCGCGATCGCCGCGCGGATCGCATCTTCGAGATCGGCATCCGCTTCTGACGCACGCAGCGGTGCGCGCAGGTCGGAATGCCCTTCCTGGCCCAAGCAAGTATAAATCTCGCCCGTGCAAGTAATCCGCACACGGTTGCAGCTTTCACAAAAATTATGACTAAGCGGTGTGATAAACCCGATTTTCTGACCCGTGTTAGCGACGCGTACATAGCGGGCAGGGCCGCCGGTGCTTTCGGGTAAATCGATTAACTCAGACCGTTCCGCCAATCGTGCGCGCAGGTCTTTCAGCGACCAATACTGGCCCAAGCGATCCTCGTTTCCCAGATCGCCCATCGGCATGACCTCGATAAAGGTCAGGTCCATGTCACGTGACGCGCACCAGTCGGTCAACGTCTCTAGTTCATCTTCGTTGAAGTCCTGCAAAGCCACAGTGTTGATCTTGACCCGCAGTCCGGCTTTCTGGGCCGCGTCGATACCGCGCATCACCTGAGGCAAACGGCCCCAGCGCGTGATCTGCGCGAATTTGTCCTCGTTCAATGTATCGAGCGACACATTGATCCGGCGTACGCCTGCGGCAAACAGATCATCTGCGTATTTCTCAAGCTGGCTTCCGTTGGTGGTCAGCGTCAGCTCTTGCAGATCACCAGTTTCCAAGTGCCGCGACATACTGCGAAAGAACGTCATGATATCGCGGCGGACCAATGGTTCGCCGCCTGTAATCCGCAGCTTGCGTACGCCAAGCCGCACAAAGGCCGAACACATGCGGTCAAGCTCTTCAAGTGTCAGCAGTTCTTTCTTGGGCAGAAACGTCATGTTCTCTGACATGCAATAAACGCAGCGAAAATCGCAGCGGTCCGTGACGGAAACGCGCAGATAAGAAATGGCGCGTGCGAAAGGGTCAATCAAAGGCAATGTCATGTGTTTTAACCTAGGGACGGGCCGGACTTTAGGCAAGCCGGATCAGACCCCGTTGCACTGCCTTCGTACACACCCTAAGTTTCAGGTATGAGAACAATTCTAGTCCTGCCCTTTGCCGTCGTCGCCGGTTGCACGTCGCCTGAGTTCCAGCAGCTTTTTGGTGTGCAGCCCGAGGCTGCGGTCGCTATACCGCAGACAGCCGTTGCGACCGCGCCGCCACCGCCAGAAACGGCGACCACGGTCGAGGATTTTGATACAACAACGCAGGCAGACCGCGACGCGGCAGTCGTGGCCTCGGTCGCTACCGAAGCCCCATTGGGGACAACGATCGCCACTTTGGGGTCACCAACCGAACCTGGAATTTGGCTGAAAACGCCGTTGGTTACGGCGACAACCCCGGGCCGGGTAGCGTATAACGGCACAGTGATTAACATCGAGCTGCGTCCGTCCGGCGGGGCGGCCGGTTCAGGCAGCCAGATCAGCCTTGCCGCAATGCGGTTGCTGAACGCGCCACTCAGCGGACTGCCGGAACTGACGGTCTTTGCGACCGCCTCTTAGTCCGGCAGCTTGCGCCCTGCTTCTTTGACGGCAAACGGCTTCATTGCGTGTGCATGTGTGTCCAAGAACGCTTTGACCCGTTGCGGGTCATGTTTGGACAGATCACGCAGCCACCATGCAACCGATTTCTGAATGAACCATTCGTGATCGGTGACATAGTCGGCAGCCCATCCCAGCACACGTTCGCGCACGGCAATTTCTTCGGGTTTTGGATTGTTTTGCTTGGTCCAAGGCAGGGTCATGACCAAGGCGGCGCGTCTGCTCCACATGTGATCTGACGTGGTCCATTCTGCGACTTCATCCAGACGGGTCGGGTCGGCGACCAACCGCTTTTGCCCCGCAATGCTGGCATGGTCCGCAATGGCCCAAGCGTCAAAACTTGGCACCCATGATTTGATCAATTCCCACGCGGCCTGATCGTCAGGCCGGATGCGGGCTTGAGTCAGCAGTTTTGCTGCCGCAATACGTCCTTCGTGGATATTGCCCTTCCACAGACCGCGGGCAAGCGTTAGCCGTCCTTCAAGGTCAACGTCTTCGCGCCATGCTTTGACGTGTTCGTCGATCACCGGATTGGCGATGCCAAGATACTGGCGGTCAACCTTGTGATACTTGTGCATGTCCGATGCCTTGGCCGGATCGGCCAGAGCCCGTAGTTGTGCGGTCGCTATTTTAACAGTGATCATTCGACTGTCACCGATTTGGCAAGATTGCGCGGCTGATCCACATCTGTCCCCTTTGCGACTGCGGTATGGTAGGCAAGTAGTTGCGCCGGAACAGCATAAAGGATCGGTGCAAGGAACGGGTCAATCTCTGGCATGATGATTGTGTCCCAAACGCCCATTCCGGCCTCGGCGGCACCGCGCCCGTCGGTGATTAACAACACTTTGCCACCGCGCGCCATGACTTCTTGCATATTCGACACGGTTTTCTCGAACAGACTGTCGCGCGGGGCCATGACGATGACCGGCACATGTTTGTCGACCAAGGCGATCGGACCATGTTTCAGTTCCCCAGAGGCATAAGCTTCGGCATGTATATAGCTGATTTCCTTTAGCTTTAACGCGCCTTCCAGCGCCAATGGATACATCGCGCCCCGCCCAAGGAACAAGATATCGCGCGCTTCGGCCAGCTTGCGGGACACCTTTTTCGTTTTGCCCTCAATCCCGAGTGCCTGATTGAAAATGCCTGGCATGCTGCGCAAGGCCTCAAGCTTTTGGGCCATATCGTCTGCGGTTATCCTGCCGCGCATATGTGCCGCTTGCAGGGCCAGAATAGCGAGCGTTGTCAGCTGACATGTGAACGCTTTGGTCGAGGCAACACCGATTTCAGTACCGGCGAGGATCGGTAGCGCCAGATCACTTTCGCGCGCGATCGAACTTTCGGGGACGTTCACGACCGATAGGATCTTGTCTGCCTTGCCTGACATGTATCGCAGTGCCGCCAATGTATCGGCGGTTTCGCCCGACTGGCTGACGAACAGTGCGACAGTCTTGGCGGTCACGGGCGGTTCGCGGTACCGGAATTCAGAGGCCACATCGACTTCGACCGGAATGCCGGCAATCTGTTCGAACCAATATTTCGCAACCATGCAGGCATAGAAGGCCGTGCCGCAAGCGACCATCGTCAAGCGCTCTATCTGGGTAAAGTCAATGCCGGGGTCGGGCAGGGTGACGGCCGTGCCGTCCGCGTTGGTGTAATGGGCAAGTGCGGCCTGCAGCACGACAGGCTGCTCGGCAATTTCTTTGGCCATGAAGTGCTTGAAGCCGGCCTTATCAACCCGCGCATTGTCTATCTGGATCGTCTTGACCGCGCGATTGGCGATATTGCCCTGCGCATCGCGGATTTCAACGCTATTGCGCGTGATCACGGCCCAGTCGCCTTCTGCCAGATAGGTGACCTTGTCGGTCATCGGTGCAAGGGCAATTGCATCCGAGCCTACAAACATCTCGCCTTCGCCATGGCCGATGGCCAGCGGAGAGCCTTTGCGCGCCGCGATCAGCAAATCCTCTTCGCCATCAAACAGGAAGCAGAGCGCATATGCCCCTTGTAGTTCGGCGATGGTTTTGCGGGCGGCTTCGCGTGGGCTGTCCCCTTGGGCGATGTAATAGTTGGCAAGCAAGGCGACGGTTTCGGTGTCGGTATCGGTTTCATAGCCGACGCCTTTTTCCGCCAGAAACGCACGAAGTTCGCGAAAGTTTTCGATAATGCCGTTATGCACAACGGCCACGCTGCCTGCGCGATGCGGGTGCGCATTGCCTGCATTGGGTTCGCCGTGCGTGGCCCAGCGCGTGTGGCCGATCCCGGCTTTGCCAGCCAACGGGTCGTGGACCAACACGTCAGACAGATTCACAAGCTTGCCAACAGCGCGACGGCGGTCCAGCACACCGGCGTTGATTGTCGCAATGCCCGCGCTGTCGTAGCCGCGGTATTCCAAACGCTTGAGCGCTTCAACCAAAAGAGGGGCTGCTTCGTGATCGCCCAATACGCCAACGATACCACACATGGTTCAGGACCCTTTCGCTTTGAGCGCCCGGAGTTTTGCAAACAGGCGCAGCGCAAAACCGGTTTTGTTCTCTTGTTTCGCACGGGCCACGGCCAGATCGCCCGCAGGTACGTCACGGGTGACGACCGACCCACTGCCTGTCATTGCCGCATCGCCCAAAGTGACAGGGGCAACAAGCATGGTGTTTGAGCCGACAAAGACATCCTCGCCGATTGTCGTGTGATGCTTGAAGACACCATCGTAATTGCAGGTGATAGTCCCTGCGCCGATGTTACTGCGCGCTCCGACTGTCGCGTCACCGATGTAGGACAGGTGGTTCACCTTCGCGCCAGCAGCGATTTGCGCATTCTTGATTTCGACGAAATTGCCGATTTTTACATCCTCTGCCAACTCTGCACCGGGGCGCAACCGCGCATAGGGGCCAACAACCGACCCGCGCGACACATGGCAGCCTTCAAGATGGGAAAATGCGCGAATCGTCGCGCCGCTTTCAATGGTCACATCCGGGCCAAAGACGACGTTTGGTTCGATCACGGTATCGCGTCCGACAACGGTGTCATGGGCGAAGAACACGGTTTCGGGGGCGATCAGTGTGACCCCGTCGTCCTGCGCCATCTTGCGGGCCTTGGCTTGAAACAATGCCTCGGCTTGTGAAAGCTCGGCGCGCGAGTTGATGCCGAGTGTCTCGGCCTCTGCGCAGCGCACGACTGTCGCTTTCAGGCCGCGTGCGCGCGCAATCCCGATAATGTCGGTCAGATAGTATTCACCTGCTGCATTATCATTCCCGACGGCATCAATCAGATCAAAGAGAGTGGTCGAATTGGCAGCAATAACGCCGCTATTGCAAAGTGTTACAGCGCGTTCTTCAACATTTGCATCCTTGAATTCGACAATCCGGTCAAGCTGGTCATCTTTCAGGATCAAGCGGCCATAGCGCCCTGCATCAACCGCTTCAAAGCCCAAGACAACGATATCATGGGTCAGACGCGCTGCGGTCATTGCCGCCAATGTCTCTGGGCTGATGAACGGTGTGTCACCGTACAAGACCAAGGCATCGCCGTCAAAACCTGCCAGGACGGTGCGCGCCTGAGAGACTGCATGGGCGGTGCCCAATTGCTCTGGTTGGATCGCGACGGCCACGTCGGGGTCATAGGCCTTGGCTGCTTTTTCAACCAGATCGGCACCATGACCTGCCACAATCACGGTATGTTCCGGTTCAAGTGCTGCACCGGATTTCATCGCATGTACCAGCATAGGCGCGCCCGCAATCGGGTGCAGCACCTTTGGCAGGTCCGAATTCATGCGCGTACCCATGCCTGCGCCCAGGATAATTAATGCGGTTGCCATTGCTGCCTCGAACTTTGTTGTTGCCCCGACTTCTACTGCCCTTTTTGATTATCACAAGGGCAGGGGGTTCACATCAGTTTACATGGCGTTACAGATTGGCGGGTGAACATGAAAGCGGGACCATGACCAAACGCACAGTTATCTTCGATCTTGATGGCACATTGGCCGATACCAGCGGTGATTTGATTGCTGCGGCCAATAGTTGTTTTCGCGGCCTCGGGCTGGGCGATTTACTGGACCCTTTGGCCGACGCGGCGACAGCATTGCGTGGCGGCCGCGCCATGCTGCGCCTTGGGTTTTCGCGGACCGAAGGTTTTGGAGAGAGCGAGGTCGATGCGCAGTATCCCGTCCTGCTGACCGCATATGCCGAGGCAATCGACACGCATACCGTTCTTTACCCAGGTGCGATGGACGCGGTGGAGCGTTTGCGCATGGCTGATTACGCCGTGGGCATTGCCACAAACAAACCTGAAGGATTGGCCGAGACCTTGATGACCAGCCTTGGGGTGCGCAGCGTTTTTGCATCGCTGATCGGGGCTGATACGTTGCCGGTTCGCAAACCTGACCCCGAACATCACTTCGAGGCCGTGCGCCGTGCAGGGGGCGATATTGGCCGATCGCTTCTGGTTGGTGATACCGCCACCGACCGCGATACATCGCGCAATGCCGGTGTCCCGTCAGTTTTGGTGACCTTTGGTCCGGGTCGCGAGGATGTCTTGGCGCTGGATCCCGAGGCGACGATCGACAGCTATGCACAGCTAGACGAGGTTGTTGCCCGCCTGATTGGCTGAATTGGCCTTATGCTATGCGCCAAAGTGGCCATTTGACGCGGAGGCATTCCGCATAAAGAGTAACGCCATGACAGAAAAATTCACCGGAAGTTTCACCCAGCAAGAGCCGATCCCCGCAGAGGGGATTGCCGCGGCCAATGCCGTCATGCAGTCAGGCCGTTTGCACCGCTACAACACCATCGGCGACGAAATCGCCGAAGCCGCATTGCTGGAAGAAGAATTTGCCGCAACGGTCGGGGCGAAATACTGCCTTGCAGTTGCGTCTGGCGGATATGCGATGACCACCGCGCTACGTGCATCCGGTGTGCAGCATGGCGACAAGGTCTTGACCAACGCCTTCACGCTTGCGCCTGTGCCGGGTGCGATTGCGGCCGTAGGCGGCGTGCCGGTATTTGTCGGCGTGACCGAAGATCTCGTGATCGATCTAGATGATTTGGCTTCAAAGCTGGACCAGTCACGCGTTCTGCTTTTAAGCCATATGCGCGGCCATATCTGTGACATGGACCGCCTGATGGCGATGTGTGATGCTGCTGGCGTTACAGTGGTCGAAGATTGCGCGCATACGATGGGTGCGGCCTGGAACGGAGTTCCAAGCGGGCGTTGGGGTCGGTTTGGTTGCTATTCGACCCAGACTTACAAGCACATCAATTCCGGCGAAGGTGGTCTGCTGATCTGTGACGGGGCCGAAGATATGGCCCGGGCGATCATGCTGTCGGGCAGTTATATGCTGTTTGAAAAACACCGCGCGGCGCCGCCGGTCGAAACATTTGCCAAGATCAAATACGAGACGCCCAACATCTCTGGCCGGATGGATAATCTGCGTGCGGCCATCTTGCGGCCACAACTGCGCAATCTGGCTGCACAATGCGAAAAGTGGAATGCGCGGTACCGTGTGTTGGAAAAGGGCTTGGCAGATGTAGCCGGGCTGCGCCTGATCCCGCGCCCCCAGAAAGAGCAATTCGTCGCATCGTCGTTTCAGTTTCTGCTACTTGATTGGAATGCGGATGCGGTGAACAACGTCTTGGCCCGCTGTACTGCGCGCGGAGTAGAGCTGAAGTGGTTTGGCGGGGCAGAGCCAAAGGGCTTTACGTCGCGCTATGATAGCTGGCGCTATGCGCCGTCTGCACCGATGCCTGCGTCCGACAGGGTGCTTGCAGGGGTCGTTGATATGCGGCTGCCTTTGACCTTTAGCCTTGATGACTGTGCATTGCTGGCACGGATCATCAGGGCCGAAGTCTCTGCCGTTTACCAAGGGCAAGCTGCGGCCGAGTAACCCGCTTTTGACCCTGACGCTGTCCAGAAATGACTCGACAGGGTAATGCGCGGCGCTCTATTAATGAACGAGTGTTCAATTAATCCGGAGCCCGCGCATGTTCCACGCCTCTATGACCTTCGATCTGGGCGAAGACGTGAATGCACTGCGCACGATGGTGCATGACTGGGCGCAGTCCCGCGTCAAACCAATGGCTGCCGCGATTGACCGTGATAATGTATTTCCGCCGGAACTATGGACTGAAATGGGCGCGCTGGGCCTGCTTGGTGTCACAGTAGACGAAGCCTACGGAGGTGCCGGCATGTCCTATCTTGCGCATACAGTCGCAATAGAGGAAGTCGCGCGCGCCAGTGCATCGGTCAGTCTATCCTATGGCGCGCACTCCAACCTCTGCGTCAACCAGATCAATTTGAATGGAACCGACGCACAAAAGGCCAAATACCTGCCGCGTTTGATCTCCGGCGCACATGTCGGCGCGCTGGCGATGTCAGAGGCGGGGGCTGGATCGGACGTGGTGTCGATGTCCTTGCGCGCAGAAAAGCGCAATGATCACTACTGCCTGAACGGCACAAAATACTGGATCACCAACGGCCCCGACGCTGATACACTGGTTGTTTATGCCAGAACGGATTCGGATGCAGGTGCCAAAGGGATCACTGCATTCCTGATTGAAAGGGAAATGACCGGTTTTTCAACCTCGCCGCATTTCGACAAGTTGGGCATGCGCGGCTCGAACACGGCAGAGCTGATTTTTGAGGACGTTGCCGTGCCGTTTGAAAACGTGCTGGGCGAAGAGGGCAAGGGCGTTCGCGTCCTGATGTCCGGTCTTGACTATGAACGGGTGGTGCTGGCGGGCATTGGATTGGGGATCATGGCCGCATGTCTGGACGAGGTCATGCCCTATATCAGCACGCGCAAACAGTTCGGGCAGCCCATTGGGGACTTTCAACTGATGCAGGGCAAGATTGCGGATATGTACACCGCGATGAATTCGGCGCGCGCTTATGTCTACGAGGTCGCGCGGGCCTGTGATCGCGGCACCGTGACGCGTCAGGACGCCGCCGCCTGCTGTCTCTATGCCTCTGAGGAGGCCATGAAGCAGGCCCACCAAGCCGTGCAGGCAATGGGTGGTGCAGGGTTCATGAACGACGCCCCCGTGGCGCGCCTGTTCCGTGATGCAAAACTGATGGAAATCGGCGCAGGCACGTCTGAAATCCGGCGCATGTTGGTTGGGCGCGAAATGATGGCGGCGATGCGATGAGGCGTGCAGTGTTTTTTCTGCCGCTGGCCGGTTTGACAGCATTTGTCGCCTATCTAGGGTATCAATGGGGGCAAATCCCGTCTGAAACCGAGATTATCAACAGCTATGCTGTGGCCTATATGCAGACAGCGCCTGCGGGTGCGCAACTGACGGACTGTGCGGCGACCACGCATGCTGAACCGGCGGTGCGGATGGTGATCAACTGTGTCCATCCCAGCGGCGTGATCACCACCTATTTCGTTGGTTCGCGTGGCGAAGCATTGCCGCAACCGCAAGGACCTTCCGCATGACCGACCGTTCTTTGCACGAAGCGGCACTGGCCGACGTCGCTGCCGCTGCAAATCAAGCGGCCCTTGGCGGGGGTGAAAAGTCCCGTGCGCGTCATATCAGCCGTGGCAAGATGTTGCCCCGCGACCGTGTGGCGGGTCTGCTTGATCCGGGCAGTGCG